>JAJRZB010000257.1 GCA_024275455.1 Bacteroidota bacterium
AAAGATATATTGGTTTTTGTTGAAGTAAAAACCAGAAAAAATCTGGAATTTGGTCCGCCGGAAATGGCAATAACAAAAAGTAAACAAAGACAAGTTCGTAAAATTTCGGAAGCGTACTTAATAGATAAAAATATAAATGATACAGATTGCAGAATTGATGTTGTGGCAATATTAATTAGAAAAAATCTTCCTCCAATAATTAACCATATTGAAAACGCATTTTAGTAAAATTCTTACTAAGTTTTGTGTTGTTATTCTTAAATATAGAAAAATTAAAGGTATTCGTAAATTTAGAGATGAATCTTCCAAAACATATACAGAAAAGATATCCTACATTTAGTGAATTACTCTATAATTTCTTTGCTACAATTACTGGTTTAACAATATTCAACTGGGAAATTATTAAGCAAGGACTAATGCCTCCCTTAGAAATTTCCGAAATTAAAAAACATATGAATGAATTGGGAATAAAAACTTTCCCGATAGTAAGTATTACAGGATTTGTAATCGGCTTAGTAATTGTTATGCAAAGTGAACCAGTTTTTATCAGGTTCGGAGCTTCGGATTATCTCCCCGGAGCCACAGCTCTTTCAATTGTACGTGAATTGGCTCCGGTAATTACGGCTCTTATTTTTGCCGGTAGAGTTAGCTCTGGTATTGGGGCCGAGTTAGGTTCTATGAGAGTAACCGAACAAATTGATGCAATGGAAGTTTCAGGTATTAATCCTTTTAAGTATTTAGTGGTTACAAGAGTTATTGCAACCACAATGATACTACCTCTGCTTACTATTTACGTGATGTTTTTATCAATAGGCGGTGGATTTGTTGCACTTACAATATCTCAAGGAATGAATTTTGAATATTATAAAAACGCCGTGGTGAATAGTATTACTTTTGGCGATTTTATACCCAGCATTACGAAAACATTTGTGTTTGGCTATATAGTGGGACTTGTAGGAAGCTACAAAGGATATATTGCTGATGGCGGTACCGAAGGAGTAGGAAAGGCTTCAACAACTGCTGTTGTATTAGCTTCTTTAATTATTCTTTTATTTGATACAGTTTTAGTTAAAATTTCTTTGTTATTATGGCCGCTGTAGATATTATTAAAATAGAAAATTTAAGCAAATCCTTTGGCGATAAAGTCATTTTGGATAATATTTCACTAAATGTAAAAACGGGTGAAAATTTAGTTGTTTTTGGAAGAAGCGGTACCGGTAAAAGTGTGTTGCTAAAATGCATAATAGGATTGTTAAAACCAGATAGTGGAAAAATATTTATAAAGGATAAAGAAGTAAATATTCTATCGGCAAAAGAAATGAATGATATTAGAAGAAATATCGGATTTTTATTTCAAGGAGCAGCTTTGTATGATTCTATGACCGTTAGAGAAAATCTTGAATTTGCTCTAAAAAGAAATACGAATATTACCGACAAAGATGCTTTAGACAAAGTGGTTCGTACATTAGAGTTGGTTTCTTTACAAGATGCAATTGATAAAATGCCCTCTGAACTATCCGGCGGTATGAAAAAAAGAATTGGTCTGGCAAGATCAATTATTACTGAACCGGAAATTATGTTTTATGATGAACCAACAACCGGACTAGACCCGATTTCATCTAAAGAAATAAGTGAGTTAATTTTAGATTTACAAAATAAATTAAAAATGACGTCTATAATTGTAACTCATGATTTAAATTGTG
>JAJRZB010000258.1 GCA_024275455.1 Bacteroidota bacterium
CCAAAGTATATCAGTTGAAAGATCTAAACTAAGTCTGGAAAGACCCCAAAGTAAAGCTACAAAGG
Source organism: Bacteroidota bacterium (assembly GCA_024275455.1). GTDB lineage: Bacteria > Bacteroidota > Ignavibacteria > Ignavibacteriales > Melioribacteraceae. The sequence goes on from JAJRZB010000258.1 coordinate 66, forward strand.
CAATAAATCCAAGTAAAGCAAAGGTAAAAACAAAGGCCGTCCATACAGAAGCGCTAGGACCAATTACACCCCTAATTTCCGTGCCTTCTTCAGTTTCATCAATTTGCAAATTAAGTTGTGGGGTCCAAATATGTTTTTCATTTACCGGAGCAAAAACAAGGGCATATCCACTTTTTGCCCAACCGCTGTAAGTGTTATTTTGGTCTTCAACTTTTTTAGAAATAAGGTCGATCACTTCATTTTTTTTAAGTTTTGAAATAACTTTTATTCTAGGACGTAACTCAGCAGACATAAAACCTCAAAAATATATATAGGACATGTTGTATTATTATTAATCTTTAATAATAATTAAAAATAATGATAAATCTAAATTGCTTTTTAGAATTTATTCATCCCTATTTACTGTTTCGGGAGAAAATGCCGGCAGGCAAACTGCAATATATTCTGTATCTTCAATTGGAGAGCTATATCTCACCCATTCACCTTTTTCTGTAATTATTGCTTCTCCTGCATTAATATTAAAAGTTTCATTTTTTGTTTCAACTTGTAAAATTCCTTTTATCACAATTGTATATTCTGTAAATTCGGGTGTTTGTCCAGGTTCTTTCCAGCCTTTCGGACTTTTCATTTTTGCAATGCTTACTTCTTCTGTTTTGGAATTTACCCGACCGATGAATTCTTGAATAATTTTTGGTTTATTTCCTACCGGTTGAATAATGGAAGGTTTACTGATTACTTTTGCCATTAAAACTCCTATGATTTTTATTTGTTTTATAAAAAGGTGCTTTTTAACCAAATTTAAGAAAAGTGTAACAAAAAATAACACTTTTAAATTTTTATTATTGACAATTGCCAAAATTTCCTTGTAATTCAGTTTAATTTTTAAAGTTTATTGTCGATTGTATAATTATAATACATTTAAAATGTATTAATTTGATAAATTGATGAATTATTTATTTTTTAGAGTGCATGAAAATTTTATTAGATCAGCTTATAAATAGTTTAAGAAAGTTAATTGTTTCCGATATAACTTTTCTTATTAGGGTTCATCAAAATAAATTTGAATTAATTCATTTTTCAGGAGACTTGCAACCTCTTGAGAAAATTAAAAATCCAGAAGTTTCAAAACTTAGCGAGTTAGAAAACAGTATTGTTGAAAAATTATCAGAGTTGGATTTTAAATCTCGAATCATAAATTCATTTGCTTGGCAAAAGACTCAATATGTATTGGTTTCAGCAGCTAAAGAAGATAGGTTTTTTAACGAAAATAAAATAGAGATTCAAAACGAACTTTTTAGATCGGTTAAATTAGCAATAAAAAACTCAGACTCAGATAAAAAGAATTCACTTGCAAATCAAGATTATTTCCATCTTTTTGCAAAAGTATCTAATGAAATTATTTTTGTTTTAGATAAGCAAGGGGTTTTTACTTTTTTTAATAATCTGGGAAAGAAAGAATTAGGTTATAATTCGGAAGAAATAATAGGAAAACACTTTTTTGAAATTGTTAGTGAAGAGAGCAAAGTTAATATAATCAATTCATTTCAAGAGATTATTAGCGATAAAAATGAAGTAAATTTTAAGACATCGCTTTTATCTAAAATGGGAAACGAAAAACTATATAATGTTACATTAGTTCCGTCATTGCTAGACGAGAAATTGGATAGCCTAATAGGAGTTGCACAAAATATCAGTTCTAAAAATAAAGTTGAAAAAACCATTGAAGAATTAAAAGCAAAATTAAC
>JAJRZB010000259.1 GCA_024275455.1 Bacteroidota bacterium
AAATATCAAACTTTGCTGAGAGTGCTTCAGCTGTGCGTTGGCATCCTTCAGATAAATGGATCTTCTGCACTACCGGTGGTAATATTGCTGCGATAAATGTGGGAAGTGGCAAAACCATTATGCTTACAAATGATAATAAAATTCGTGAACACCTTGTTGTATAACACGATGGTAAAACACTTGCATATATTATGCGAACACCTACGAAAGATGAATCCGGTAAAATTGTAAAGGATGTGAGCGGTAAGGATTTTAGACAGATATTTATAACGAATGTTAAGTTTTAGGAAAGTTAAATGAAAAAAAATACGGTATTACTATTCCTTCTAATAACATTATCTGCTTTTCCGCAAAAGTTAATATATAATGTAGTTGATTTCGGAGCAAAGGGTGATGGTAAAACCAATAACACAAAAGCAATTAATTCTGCAATTGAAGCTGCTGCCAAGGATGGCGGTGGAACAGTTTATTTCCCTGCAGGCGATTTTCTTTCTTATACGATGCATTTAAAAAGTAAAATTACTCTTTATCTTGATCAAGGGGCAGTATTAATTGGAGATAAAGAAATTGATGGAGTTGGATACGACTTGCCGGAAGAGGAAAAGTGGTATTCAAAATTTCAAGACTTTGGACATAGTTATTGGAAGAACAGTTTAATTTATGGTGATAGTTTGCACGATATTGCAATTATTGGAAACGGAATGATTTGGGGTAAAGGCTTGCAAACCTATGATAAACCAAAGCTAAAAGGTTCGGGAAACAAAGTTATTGGATTAAAGAATTGTTATAACGTTACAATTCGTGATATTTCCATTCTGCATGGTGGTCACTTTTGTATTCTAGCTACGGGTGTAGATAATTTGACGATTGATAATGTACTTGTAGATGCCGACCGTGACGGCTTTGACATTGACTGTTGTAAAAATGTTATTATTTCGAACTGTGTTATTAACTCACCTACTGATGATGGGCTTTGTTTGAAATCTTCATATGCACTTGGTTATGCTAGGGTAACGGAGAATGTTACAATCACAAATTGCCAAGTGTATGGCTATGATCATGGTTCGTTAATGGACGGGACATTTAAAACAGAATTCAAAGATGAAGCGCCGGGAGTGAATCATTGTATTACTGGACGTTTGAAATTGGGAACAGAATCGAATGGTGGGTTTAAAAATATAACGGTCTCAAAATGTGTGTTTGAGCGTTCACGTGGGATTGCAATTGAAACAGCGGACGGCGGTTCTATAGAGGATCTTCTTTTCAATAATATTACTATGCGTGACATTACTGATACTCCTTTCTTTATCAGATTGAATGCACGTATGCGTGGACCAGAGGGAGTTCCGGTTGGAGTTTGCAGACGTATAACAATTAGTAATCTCAACGTTTATGATGTTGGTGGTCGTCCAAAATCTCCCGAATTAGGAGCTGGAATGGTAATGGGTATTCCCGGTCACTATATTGAAGATTTGATATTAGACAATATACGGATTTACTTCAGAGGTGGTGGTACAAAGGAAGCGACTGAAAAAGAAGTTCCCCAAAATATTGATATGTATCCTGATCCTTATCGTTGGCATTCAATGCCGGCTTACGGGATCTATTTCCGTTATGTAAAAGGGTTGAAAGTAAGCAATGTTGTTCTGCGTTATATGAATGAAGATGAACGCCCGGCTTTTGTTTTGGATGATGTTCATGATGCCAGTTTTTATCATGTGGATGCCCAACAAGGAAAGGATGCTCCACAATTTATTCTTAAGGATGTGAGCAATATTTCTTTCCACGAAGTGAATGAAGTTGATAATGTGAAATTGAAAAAAGTGAAAAAGAAAGAACTTTAATAAGTGTAGTATTAAAAGAGTGATTATGAGAACAAAATATTTTATGGTATTTATTTTAGCCATAATTATAGTTGGATTAACCCGATATGATAAGAATAGTTTTGACAATTCAACTAATCAGTTAAACGATTATACACAATATGTTGACCCGATGATTGGAACTGATTGGAACGGGCATACATTACCAGGGGCAACTTTACCAAATGGAATGTTACAATTAAGTTCTGACACAAAAACCAGCACATGGAACAATTGTTCGGGATATCATTATTCTGACAAAAGTATTTTAGGTTTTAGTCATACACACTATAGCGGAACCGGTGCCGGAGGCGGTGGAGATATTTTATTTATGCCTACTGTTGGGAAAATAAAATTAAATGCTGGAGATATTGACAATACTGTAGATGGATATCGCTCCAAATATTCACACAAAAATGAATTAGCTTCATCTGGATATTACTCTGTGCTTCTAGATGATTATAATATTCAAGTATCTTTGACTGCTACAAAGAGAGTTGGATTTCATAAATATATTTTCCCAAAAAGTGAACAAGCAAATGTAATTCTTGATCTTGTGCATGGACTTTATGATAACCCTGATAGTTTATTCATCCAAGTCAATGGTAATGAAATATCAGGTTATAGAGCTGCATCTGGTGGCTTGGATAAAAGCAATACTATTTACTTCACTGCGGAGTTCTCAAAACATTTCAAAAGTTATGGAATAGCAATTAATGGTTAAATACAGAATGGTATTCAATCGGCAAAAGAAAAAAATGTTAAAGCATATTTTCGATTTAACATGAAAGAAAAAGAACCTTTATTGCTGAAAGTGGCTATCTCCACTGTCAGTATTGAAGGAGCGAGAAAAAATCTTGATGCCGAAATTCCTCATTGGGATTTTGATAAAGTAAAAAAATCGGCAAAAGAAACTTGGAATAAAGAATTAAGTAAAATAGAAGTAGAGAGTGGCACAAATAAACAGAAGAAGATTTTCTACACTGCATTATACCATGCTTTCATTCATCCGAATATTTATATGGATGTTGATAAACAGTATCGTAGTAGTAATGGGAAAATTTATAAAGCAGATGATTTTGAAAATTATACAACCTTTTCGTTGTGGGATACTTTTAGAGCATTGCATCCATTGCTCACAATCATAAATCAAGAAAAGACAAATCAATATATACGAACATTTATTGAACGTTATGAACATGCTTTGAACATGCCGATCATGGAGTTTTCAGGAAATGAGACTTACACAATGATTGGCTATCATTCTATTCCGGTTTTAGCAGATGCATATGTAAAAGGTATCAGAGATTATGATGTTCAAAAGGCATATAAGGCTGTAAGACAATTAGCCGATGGTGAACGTGCTGGGAAAGAAGATTATTTACGATATGGTTACCTGCCTGATGACTTTAGAATTGAATCTGTTTCACGAACTTTGGAATACAGTTACGATGATTGGTGTGTTACCAGATTGGCAAAGGATTTTGATGAAGCAGATTTCCATCGGTTCAACCAGAGAGGTCAATTTTACAAAAATGTTTATTCAAAAGAAATTGGGTTCATGAGACCTAGAGAAAGCAACTATGAATGGACAAAAAATTTTGGTCCAATGGAAGTTACTAAGTTGCATTTTACAGAAGCAAACGCATACCAGTATACAACGTTTGTGCCTCAGGATATTCAAGGATTAATAAAACTAATGGGTGGGGATAAGAAATTTGTTAAATGGCTTGACAATGTTTTTAATACTGAGACTGATCATAGTAAGATACATGATGTTGATGTGACAGGTTTAATAGGGCAGTATGCTCATGGCAATGAGCCAAGCCATCATGTGGCATATCTATATAATTATGCTGGAGTTCCTTTGAAGACACAAAAGCAAGTTCGAGAGATAATGGATACACAGTATAATGATACACCGAAAGGAATAAGTGGGAACGATGATACTGGACAAATGTCTGCCTGGTATATTTTTAGTGCTATGGGGTTCTATCCAGTAACACCAGGATTGGATTATTATGTGATTGGTAGTCCTATATTCGATAAAATAACGATCAATTTAGAGAATGGGAAAAAGTTTGAAATTGTCGTTAAGAATAACAACTCTGATAACCTTTATATTCAATCTGTAACGCTGAATGGCAAACCATATTCAAAATCATATTTAACTCATGCTGATATAATGAATGGTTCAAAAATGGAAATCACGATGGGAGAATCTCCCAATAATAATTGGGGAAAAGCTAAGGAAGACAGGCCCTATTCACCTAAATATAACTATGCACCGGTGCCAATGGTAAACACAACAGGAAGAAAATTTTTGGATAATACTTCTGTTTCGCTTTCATGCAAAAACAAAGAAACAATAATTAGATATACATTAGATGGCAGTGAGCCTGATAAAAGCTCGATGAAATTCACTGAACCAATAACCATAAGTGAAACAAGTGTATTAAAAGCAAAATGTTTTGCTGAGGGTATACTACCGGGATATACTGTTTCATTCAAATTCGAAAAGGTTAAATTGCAACCAGCAGTAAATGTATCAAATGTAAAACATGGATTACAATACATCTATAAAGAAGTTGGATGTTCAAAAACCTCCGATCTTGATAAATATCCAGCTACTAATACTGGAGTTATATCAACATTTGATATTGATTCTATAAAAGACCAAAGAGCATTTGGTTATATTTTTGAAGGTTTTATTAAAGTACCGGTTGATGGACTATATACTTTTTATCTTGAATCGAACGATGGCTCTATTTTGTTTTTAGATGATGAGTTGATTATTGACAATGATGGTGACCATATGGTGCAATCATTGTTTGCAAAAGTAGGGTTAAAGCAAGGTTATCATTCAATTAAAATTAAATATTTTCAAATGGGGGGTGGTAAAAAACTCTCTGTAAAATGGGAAACTCCTATTACTGATGTTAAGGAAATACCTGCTGAGGTTTTGTATCACAAATAGTTATTATGATTATGAAAAATTGGATGAATATTGTAGCCTTTATATTTCTGTTTCCACTGCTGATTTTATTGGCAGAGAATCATAAAAAAGTTAAGTTATCTGAAAGAGGGGTCTGTGCACACAGAGGAGCTATCGAAACACATCCCGAAAATACACTTGCTGCATTTAAAGAGGCAATACGGCTCGGTGCTCACATGATTGAGTTTGACGTGCGAATGACAAAAGATAAAAAACTTGTAATTATGCACGACAAAACAGTTGACAGAACAACCAATGGCAGCGGTGCTATTAGCGACCTTACATTGGAAGAAATAAAAAGTCTTGACGCTGGAAGTTGGAAAGAGAGCAAATATACTGGGGAAAAAGTTCCGACATTCAAAGAAACTTTGGAAATAATGCCGCAGAACGTTTGGTTGAACATACACATAAAAGGTGGCGAGAAGTTAGGCGAAGCAACTGCAAAAGTTCTTACTGCTGAAGGAAGGATTCAACAAGGGGTTATTGCTTGTGGTACCGATGCAGCTCGTGGAGTAAGAAAAGTAAATCCCCAAATAATGATATGCAACATGGAACGGCAAGGGAATAGAGAAGAATATATTGAAGAAACAATCAAAGGTAAATATCAATTTATACAGCTTTTGAAAAAAAGAAATGATATTAACATAAAAAGTGATATAGAAAAATTAAAAGAAAACAGCATCAAGGTAAATTATTATTATGGTGATTCTACTGATGAAATTAGACATCTATTTGAATTTGGAATAGACTTTATTTTAACAAATAGATTATCTGAAGCAATTGAAGTTTTTAATTCTAATTTTGCCCCAGAGAGAAATAAGTAAAAGATGATAAATAAGAAATTATTAACAAAAACTTATTCCGCATATCTTTTCGATATGGATGGTACATTAGTTAACTCTGAGAAATTTAAAGGATTAGCTTTATCAAAAGCATGTTCAGAATTTGGTGGTAATGTTGATGTCAATAAGTATAAGTTTATTATGGGTGAAAGTTGGTTAGTGGTAACAAAATATATTTTCGAAACTGCAGGGATTTCACCTGACTTAAATGCCTTTAACAATGAATTTGGAAAGATTTACAAAGATTTACTTAGCCAAAACTTAGCATTAAATCCGAATGTAAGAAATCTATTAGATAAAATTAAAACTGCAGGGAAGAAAATAGGAGTAGTCAGCTCAGCACCAAGGTGGACTCTTGATCAAATACTAACTCAATTGGAGCTATTACCTTATTTTGATTTAATAATAAGCCAAGAGGATGTTGTTCATCATAAACCCCATCCGGAAGCTTATTTATCAGCGTTGCAAAAATTATCATTACCAAGTTCCGAAGTATTGATTTTTGAAGATTCTAATGCAGGAATAAATGCTGCAATTAAAGCTAATTGTGATGTGGTAGCATTCGAACATGAATTCAATATCAATAATGATTTGAGCTTGGCAATTAAGGTTATATCTGATTTTAAGGAAGTAATTTTATAAGCTGTAAAATCGATTTTTCTTTTCTTATTTTAGGTTACAAATATGAATTACCGGAAAATGTTATTATTTAATTACAGCAAAGACACTTTTATGTTATAAAATGAAATATAAATAATTAAAATTTAGTATTTCTAAATCTTCTAGTACTTTTTGAAAGATGTAAGAATTATTTGACTTACACTATATAATGATATATTTCGTTTTAGAGAATGAAAAATCATAATATGTTTAATATCTCTGAAATATTAATAACTAATGAGGGGAATTATGTTTAAGAAAACCATTTTAATACAATTTCTTTGTTTTTTGATTTTTGCTAATTTACTAGGACAGAGTAATAACTTTCTTAAAAAACCGGATGGTTATTGTTCAACATTTACACTAAAAATAGCTTATTTATTTGGAACTTTAGACTTACTTGAGAAAGATTTTCCTGTTCCGGATGATATTAAAGAATATAAAGATATTGTTTACAAAACGATAGACTCAACAGATTTAAAACTGGATATTTACCATTTAAAGAATATTTCAGCATCAGCACCGTTACTTCTTTTTATTCATGGTGGAGCATGGAAAAAGGGGGACAAGCATGATTATTTACTTTATCTTATAGATTATGCAAAGAAAGGATATATAACAGCAACGGTACAATACAGATTTACTGATAAAGCAAGCTTTCCTGCACAGATTAGAGATATAAATTCAGCGATTGTATGGCTTAAAGAAAATGCAGATGATTATCATATTAATAATAAGAAGATTGCAGTAATAGGAGGTTCTGCCGGTGGCCATTTAGCAATGATGGCTGGATATGCATCTGATATTTCCGAATTTAAAGAAAGAAAAGATTCTTCAATCTCTTCACGAGTTCAGGCTGTTGTTGATCTTTATGGACCGGTTGATTTAACAACTGAATATGCACGAGAACAATCTTCGGTAATAAGTTTAATAGGTAAAAATTATAATGAAGCTCCAGATCTTTATAAAATGGCATCACCTAAATCTTTTATTACAGAAGATGATCCACCAACGTTAATATTTCAAGGAACTCTTGATGAACTTGTTCCGGTAAGTCAATCTGATAATCTTGCAAAACAGTTAGAAGAAAAAGGGTTAGAAGTAGATTATCATAGACTTGAAGGATGGCCACATACAATGGATTTAGCTGTGGACGTAAACAAATATTGTCAATTTTACATGGATCGTTTTTTTAGAAAATATATACCATTTGATTCTCTGTCTAATTCAAAGTAGGTATTTTAAGTGATAGAGTTAAACTGATATACGCCTGTAGTATTGTTTATTATTAGAAAATTAATGATAATAACATGTAAGGGGTATTTTGGAATGTTAGTTTATAATTTTATATATTCAACTTTCATGGAAGATAAATTCTATACATAACAAGCAAAGTGTTCTAAATCAAAAATATAAGGAGGTATTTTTTGGAAAGTTCATTTCTTAGCTCAGTTGTTTTGCCCCTCTCTTTGGCAATAATTATGATTGGAATTGGTCTTGAATTAAGACTTTCTGATTTTTCTTTATTATTTAAAAAACCAAAACCTGTACTTGCTGGAATTTTAGCACAAATGATTTTACTTCCTATTTTCGGAATAATAGTCGGAATGTACGTATTCGATTTTAGCAGTCCATTAGTTGGTGCAGGATTTGTAATATTGGTTCTGTCTCCTGGCGGTCCTACTTCAAATCTTATGACCTTGTTAGCTAAAGGGGATTTAGCCTTATCTGTTAGTTTGACAGCTATTGTTAGTATTATCACTCCTTTTTGGCTTCCTTTTGCAGCCACTATTGTACTAAGTAATATTAGTGAAACACAAAATATAGAGTTAAACATTATAAAAACAATTTTAGAATTATTTGTTATCAGTGTTATACCGATAACCATAGGAATGTTAATAAATGGAAAAAAACATAGTTTATCTCTAAAACTAAGATCTCCGGTTAAGATTCTTTCAACAGTTTTTCTTTTCCTTATTATTGTTGCACTAGTTATTAAGAACATGGATGTGTTAATAAATAACATGGCTTCGGTTGCTCCTGCAGC
>JAJRZB010000260.1 GCA_024275455.1 Bacteroidota bacterium
ATTGTATCGCCAAGTCCGTCTTCCAAAAGTGTCCCGATTCCAAGTGCTGATTTAATTCTTCCATCTTCACCGTCTCCGGCTTCCGTAACTCCCAAATGAAGCGGATAATTCATACCTTCTTTCATCATTCGATTTACAAGAAGTCTGTAGGCTTGTATCATCACTTGCGTGTTGCTGGCTTTCATGGAAAGGACAATATCGTGGTAATCCAAATCCTCACATATTCTTACAAATTCAAGTGCCGATTCAACCATTCCCAATGGTGTATCTCCGTACCTGCTCATAATTCTATCGGAAAGGGAACCATGATTTGTTCCAATCCTCATTGCAGTTCCGTAATGTTTACATATCTTTACTAAAGGAGCAAATTTTTTGTAAATATTCTCTATCTCTTTTTCATATTCAATGTCTGTGTATTCAATTTGTTCAAATTTTTTCTTATCAATATAATTACCGGGATTTATTCTTACTTTTTCTACAATTTTAGCTGCTTCTTCCGCTGCATTTGGGGTAAAGTGAATATCGGCAATTAAAGGAATATTATATCCTCTTTTTTTTAATTCATCGTTAATATTTTTTAGGTTTTTCGCTTCATTAATACTGGGAGCTGTTATTCTTACGTATTCACAACCCGCTTCTGTCATTCTAATTGTTTGTTCAACGGTAGCAACTGTATCCATTGTATTGGTTGTTGTCATTGATTGAATTCTAATCGGGTTGGTTCCGCCGAGAGGTATATCACCGATAAAAACTTCCCTTGTAATATACGGCATGTATGATGTTAAACTATTGCAATATGTATTCTCATTAGTCATTAATTTTTTGATTTCCTTTGATTATAAATTGTAACTTTTTAATATGATGGTTGTAAATATAATAAATAGATTTTGAATGAGTTTTATAACACGAATAAGATGTAAAAATTCTGGAAATTATTCGTATAATCGTAATTCAGAATTCTAATTGGATTAAAATTGTATTATTTTTACACATAGAAAACAAATTTATTTCCCTCTTAAAATTATTACAAAATGCGTATACCTGAACATACAATAGAAGAAATCAGATCGTCAGTTAGTATTGTGGATATAATCTCGTCGTATGTTCAATTAAGAAAACGGGGTAAGAATTTTATAGGCTTATGTCCGTTTAATCAGGAAAAAACGCCTTCTTTTACGGTTTCGGAAGAGAAACAAATATTTCATTGTTTCGGTTGTCACACAGGAGGTAATGTTTATAAATTTTTAATGGAATATAAAAGTATTTCATTTATTGAAGCAGTAAAAGAAGTTGCGGAAATTGTTGGAATATCTCTCAATTTCGAAGAAGATAGATTTGAATCTGCAAATTAGGAATTAGAAGAACTTTATGAAATTAATATTTTTGCAGCAAAATATTTTTCCGATATGCTTCTAAAAAACGATGATGGTAAAGTTGCCCGTGATTATCTCCAAAATAGAAATATAAAATCTCAAACACAAAAAACATTCGGACTTGGTTATGCTCCAAACGGTTGGGATAATTTTTTAAATCATGCAAAAGAAAATAAAATTGATTTAGAGAAAGCTAAACTTCTAGGGTTAATAGATTCTAAAGAAAACGGGAACTTTTATGATAAATTTCGCGGGAGAATTATTTATCCCATTTTTTCTCCTAACGGAAGAGTAATAGCTTTTGGCGGAAGAGTTTTTCAGGGTGAAGAAAATATTGCTAAATATTTAAATTCACCGGAATCTTCAATTTATCTTAAAAGAAAATCTTTATACGGATTGTTCCATTCCAAAGATGAAATAAGAAAATTGAACAAAGCTATATTGGTTGAGGGTTATATGGATTTAATTGCTCTCTATCAAAACGGTATAAAGAATGTGGTTGCTTCTTCGGGTACTTCATTAACTGATGACCAAGTAAGACTGCTATCCAGATATACAAAAAATATTGTAGTTATTTTTGATGCCGATACTGCAGGAATGAAAGCTGCTTTAAGAAGTATAGAAATTTTACTTAAGCAAGATTTTGAGGTAAGCGTATTGAGCCTGCCGGAAGGAGAAGATCCCGATTCATTTATAAATGAATTTGGCAAAACTCATTTTGAAGAAGTTTTAAAAACAGCTAAGAACTTTTTAGAGTTTCAAACATCGCAATATGAAGCGGAAGGTATGTTTGAAAATCCTAATACCGAAGCAGAAGCAATAAGGGAACTGGTTAAATCAGCATCATTTGTTAATGATGAACTTAAAAGAGGATTACTTCTTAGATCAATTTCCAGAAAGTTTAAATTACGAGAAAAACTGTTAGAAAGTGAATTACAAAAATATTTGAATGAAAACAGAAAAACTGAAAACAGACAATTAATTAGAAAATCTAAAACCGGTAAACCGACTTCAAAAGTAAATAACGAAAGTGATAAAAGATTGGTCTTAATTGAAAAAGAAATTGTTCAATTACTTTTTGAAGGAAAAGAGGAAATTATCGGGAATATATTTGACACAATTATGCCGGAAGATTTTACGAATAATTCATTAAAAAAACTTGCTCAAATAGTATATGACTCTTACATTGAGGGAACATTTAATACCGCTGCACTAATTGAAAAAATTGATGATGAAAAACTAAAAGATTTTGTGCTTACATTTTCATTGGGAGATTACCAAATAAGTGCTAAATGGGATAAACACTCAAATGAAGGTAAGGTGGAAAAAGACCCGGTAAAGTACACAAAGGATACACTGAAAAAATATCAGTTAATTAAAATTGAAGAACAAATTAAAGCTAATACAGTTAAGATACAAAATCTTGGCGATGATCCTGAAGTGATGAATTTAATGAAAGCCAACGATGAATTAAGAAAAGAAAAAAACAGTATTGTCTAATAATTAAAACTCAAACATACTATTCTTTCCGGATGAGAATAACATAAGGAAAGTGAGATGAAAAACAACAAAAATATTTACGAAATCAACACAAGAGTTTGGCTTAAAAGATTCGGTTCCGAAAGCACAACTTTAAAAAATGTGCCGAAAGAATATTGGCAAAATCTTGCCGATATGGGAATGGATTATATATGGCTGATGGGTGTGTGGAAAACTAATGAAAGTGTAATAAAAGAGTATTGCTTTGAACCCGGTTTGGTTAATGAATATCAGCGTGCACTTAAAGATTTTAGGGAAGAAGATGTAATTGGTTCTCCTTATTCCATTGATAAATATGAGATAAATCCTAAAATTGGTACTAAAGGAGAATTGCTTGAATTAAAAAAATATCTTAATTCAATTGGTGTTAAACTTATTTTGGATTTTATACCAAATCATTTTAGTGCCCACAGTAGTTTGATAGAAACTAATCCCGAATTATTTTTAACTGCCACTGAAGATTTTTTTAATAGAGATACTCACACCTATTTTAAATCTAAATTTTATAAAGATAAAATATATGCTCACGGTAGAGACCCGTTTTTTCCGGCTTGGGAAGATACTATTCAAGTAAATTATTTTAATCCTGTTGCAAGAAAATTTATGATAGATACACTAAAAGAACTTACCGGGTTGTGTGATGGGGTTCGTTGTGATATGGCTATGCTTTCGTTGAACAATGTTTTTGATAACACTTGGAGCGGAGCACTTGCCAACAGTGAATTTAAAAAACCGAAAGTTGAATTTTGGGAAGAATGTATTACAGAAGTTAAAGCAGCACGAGAAGATTTTATTTTTATCGGGGAAGCTTATTGGGATCTTGAGTGGGAACTCCAGAGATTAGGTTTTGATTTTACTTACGATAAAAAATTACTTGACCGTTTAAGAATGGGCAATGTTAATGAAATTAGAGCTCATTTAATGGCGGAAAAAGATTTTCAGCAAAAATCGGTCAGATTTATTGAGAACCATGATGAAGAACGTGCCGTAACTTCTTTGGGAACAGAAAAAGCCAAGGCTTCTGCAATAATTATAGGCACTATTTATGGAATGAAACTGTATTATGACGGTCAATTTGAAG
>JAJRZB010000261.1 GCA_024275455.1 Bacteroidota bacterium
GCAATTCTGTTTCTACTATTTAGAATGTCTTCTTTATAATTATTTTCCAATTGTAATAACCTTGATAATTGTTCATTTTGGTTATTCATCAATTGACTTAGCTGTTTATTTGAATTTTGATATTCTTCAACCCTTTCATAAAGAGATGTTATTTTTTCTTCTTTTTTTCTTATAAGCTCATTATATCTCTTAATTTTCTCACTTAATTCGTCAATAACTTTTTCTTTTTTCTTCAGTGCATTAATTGATATTAATTCACGATTATCCGACTCATTTAAATCAAAAATTGATACTTTTCTTTCACCTTCGGCAAATTTTTTATTCGCTTCATTTAACAATGATTCTAAGTTTTTTACTACTCCTTCATCAACTTCTTCAAGCGATTTTTTTAGATTATTAAGTATAGAATTATATTGAACCAATAGTGAATCAAGGTTTTCTCGAGTAATTTCTGCTAATTTTGTATCAACTATTGCTAATGCAGTTGATTTTCTGTTAGAATTGTTAAAAAATTCTTCCTGCCCGAAAAATTCATTTGCGGACAAGACCTTAGTTGTAGTTTTTGAAAAATTATGCTTTTTTAATAAATTTATCTCGCCTTCAATCACCAAATAAATTGAAGTGGAAGTATCGCCGCTTTTAAAAAGCACTTCTCCGTCATCCAATGATATTATATTTAGGTTTAAGTCATCAAGTGTTATTGCAGAAATATTAGTGTCTTTAAATAACTGATTACTTTTTAAAGCTAAATTAAATTGATTTGCCATTATGGGGTCCTCTTCCGCTAATTATTTTATTATCGACAAATTATCAAAATTTTCAACTTTTTATGATTGTTGAATATTAAGATATATTATTCGAACAAATTCTATGCCGATGATTACAAAAAGCGGTAATTTTTACCGAATAGATTTGTATTTAATCAAGACGTTAAAATAAATTCGCAAAAGTGTTGAAATAGTCGGTTTAATAAAAATTTTGCAAGGAAAAACGGATTCGGTTGCACATGCAGCTATTGTTTTCAAAAAAGCACTCCTCCTCAAACTGTTCCAAAACAATACACTTCGTGACTGTTGTCACATATTTATTAGTAGATAAACATGAATCTGGCTATTATTCTACAAGTTTTAAAAGTAATAATTTTCTTTTACCTTGTAAAAGATTTAATTTTCTTTTACCTTTGTTTAATTTTCTATTAACTCTATCAGACAATAACCGTTAAAATGACCCAGACTCAACACAAATTATATGTAAGTTTTTTTTTAATTGTAACTATACTTGTTTTAGCATTATTAATTATTAATGGCTATGCTTACTACACGACTCCTTTAGAAGAGAAATTTTTCTCCGAATCTCACAATATATTAAAACCATCCGGAATTTTAGGTCATGGATTTGGAATACTTGGTTCTTTTTTAATGATTACCGGTGTTGTAATTTACATGGTTAGAAAAAGGATTAAAAGATTTGCACGCTCAGGTGCGCTTAAATATTGGTTAGAGCTACATATTTTTTTATGTACTATCGGACCTATTCTAATATTATTTCATACATCTTTTAAATTCGGGGGAATTGTATCTGTAAGCTTTTGGAGTATGGTCGCCGTTTTTGTTAGTGGAATTATTGGGAGATTCATTTATATTAGAATTCCGCATACTATTGACGGAAATGAAATGAACATGCAGCAAATCAACAATCTTAATACAGATTTAACAATAAAATTAATAAATGATTATAACTTGGATAATGCTACAATAGATAAAATAGATAATTTAACTAAAGTTTTGCATCAAGGAAGAGCATCATTAAATGAATTAATAATTACTTTTATACCTAAATATTTAGAAAATAGAAAAAAAATAAGTCTTGTTTCAAAAGAATTGAAAGAAAATAATATATCAAAGTATAATCGAAAACAAATTATAAAAATTGTAAAAGAAAAAATAAGTATTTCGAATAAAATCTATTATTTAAGACTTATGCAAAGCATTTTTAAGTACTGGCATGTTGCTCATCTGCCTTTTGCAATTATCATGTTAATAATAATGTTTGTTCATATAGCGGTAACAATTACCTTTGGTTACCGGTGGATTTTTTAGGCGTTTTTTTTAAACTAAATAAATAAGACAAGTAATCGAATATTTTTAGATAAACAGTTGCAATTTATTAAGACAATATGTGTTGTTTTGAAACAAGAGAACTACAAAAAGCGAATTTTTTAACTTTTTGTTTTTTGGCTTATTTCTTGAGTTATAAATTCACTTAATACTAACACTTTTCAGGTAAATATGGAAGTTTTGATTGAAAATTTTTTAACCGCTGCTATTGTTATAATGTTAATAGCATTTGTTCTTTTTGCATATTATAAAAAGCATCAGTCTGAAACGAAAATAAATAAATTAAAAATTGATCGGGCTAAAGAATACGGATTTTATGAACCTGTTTCCCTCCACCCTGTAATTAACGAAGATATTTGCATTGGTAGCGCAGCTTGTGTTTCTGCATGCCCAGAACATGATATTATCGGTTTAGTTAATGGTAAAGGACGGCTGATAAACGCTTCTCAGTGTGTGGGACACGGAGCTTGCTTTCATGCTTGCCCTGTTGAAGCTATCACTTTAGTTATGGGTACGGAAACAAGGGGAGTTGAATTACCGCATGTTAGTCAAGATTATGAAACAAATATACCCGGAATTTTTATTGCCGGTGAATTGGGTGGGATGGGTCTTATCAAAAATGCTGTTGAACAAGGTAAAAAAGCAATGGAAAACATCATTAAGAAATTACCTTCAAAGAAAAAAGGGAAGTATGATGTTATAATTGTCGGTGCCGGACCTGCAGGAATTTCAGCCACTTTAACTGCAGCTCAAAAGGGATTAAAATTTCTAACTCTCGAGCAAGACAATTTAGGCGGAACTGTATTTTCATTTCCCAGAGCAAAGGTTGTTATGACATCACCAATGGAATTACCACTTTACGGAAAAGTAAAACTCCATGAAACTTCTAAATCCGAATTATTAGGGTTATGGCAGAATGTTTTAGAAAAAAATCAAATATCTATAAATAAAAATGAAAAAGTTTTAGAAATTATTAAATACGAAGATAATTTTGAAGTAGTTACTAATCAATCAAAATATACCGCTTCTTCAATTTTACTCTCAATCGGAAGAAGAGGATCACCCAGAAAACTAGGAGTTCCCGGAGAGGGACTGGAAAAAGTTTCTTATAGATTAATGGAACCTGAATTAATTAAAAATAAAAATATATTGGTAGTTGGAGGTGGAGATTCTGCAATAGAATCAGCCTTACTTTTAGCTGATGAAGGAAATAACAAGGTTACCCTTTCATACCGATCAAATGCTTTTAAAAGGGCAAAACCGAAAAATATTGAAAAAATAGAAACGGCAAAGGCACTAAATAAAATTAGTCTGATTTTAGAATCGAATGTAAAAGAAATAAAAGAAAAAGAAGTTTTAATCGAATTAAAAAATGGTAGTCAAATCCCTCTGGAAAATGATCTTGTTTATATCTTTGCGGGAGGTGAATTACCCAACAAATTCTTAGAAAAAATTGGAATTAAAATTACAAAGAAGTTTGGTGAGGCGGTATTAAAGCATTAAAAATAATAATTATATCATTATTTATAAGTTATACAAGCAGCTATTCTCAAATTTCTCCGGGCAAACTTACTAAAGCACATGCAAATTTGGAAGGCATGAGTAATTGTACCCAATGCCATGTTTTAGGTAAAAGCGTCAGCCAAGTTAAATGTTTAACATGCCATAAAGAGATAAAAGAATTAATAAATTTTAAAAGAGGATATCATTCCAACAACGAAGTAATCGAAAAAAAATGTTGGGATTGCCATGGCGAACATTTCGGAAGAAATTTTCAGATTGTAAGATTTGACGAGGAAAAATTTGATCATAATTTAGCAGGTTTTGATCTTAAAGGAAGTCATAAAGATTTGGATTGTAAAGAATGCCACAATAAATATATGATTGCAAACGAAGAGCTTCAGTTGAAAAATTATAAATTTATAGGATTAACAGAGGACTGTGCTGGTTGCCATGAAGACGTTCACCAAAACACATTAGGCATTAAATGTTCAACATGCCACAATGAGGAAAAATTTGTACCTGCTGTTAAATTTAATCACAATAAATCAGCATTTCATCTAAAAGGTAAACATAGTAAAGTTAAGTGTATTTCGTGTCATCCCAAAACAGAAAGAAATGGAAAGGCATTTCAAAAGTTTAAAGGGATTAAATTCAACAGCTGTAAATCATGCCACAATGATATTCACAAAGGTAAATTCGGAAATAAATGCGAGTCATGTCATTCAACAAAATCCTTTAAATCTGTTAAAGCAAAAAAAGGTTTTAATCATGCAATAACGGGTTTTAAATTAGTTGGCAAGCACAAATACGTAAAATGCGAAAGTTGTCATAAAATAAATTTAACAACCCCTATTAATCATTAAAAATGTATCGATTGTCATTCGGATTTTCATGATGGTGAATTTATAACTGCTGAAAAAACAACGGATTGTAAAGAGTGCCATAACGAATCCGGCTTTTCACCTTCTCTTTTTACTCTTGAAATGCATAATGAAACTGATTTTAAATTAACTTTTGCTCACTCGGCAATACCATGTAATGTTTGCCATTTTAAGGAACAAAAATGGAGTTTTAAAATTTCAGGGAACAAGTGTGTTTCGTGCCATGCGAATTTTCATGAAAATGCCATTAGCAATAATTTTTTCGATGAGAACAATTGTGAAAGTTGTCATTCTACTAAAACGTGGACAAATGTAACTTTCGATCATAACAAGACAAAGTTTCAATTAACCGGGAAACATGAAAATGTAAGTTGTTCTAATTGCCACTTTGTTTTCGAAAACAATACAATAATTAAGCAAAAATTCAGCTCATTAAATTTAAATTGTTCTCAATGTCATGATGATGTTCATCAAGGACAGTTTATTGAAAATGATAAAGAACTTTGCGAAAACTGTCATACAACAAATAATTGGCAACCAACATTATTTGACCATAATCAGACAATGTTTATAATCGATGGTGCACATCAAAAAGTAGACTGTTTTGAGTGCCATAAGACAAATACTAAAAACGGTATTAGCTTTGTTCAATACAAAATTGAGGATATAAGATGTATAAGCTGTCATTCTTAATCTTAATTATAATAAATAGTTTTACTTTCTCTCAATCTCCGCATGGTTCAAATTTTGATTTTGACTGTGAGGCTTGTCATACCACAGATGGTTGGAAAATAAATCCAACTCAAATGCAATTCGATCATTCACAAACTAATTTTGAATTAATGGGTCAGCATAAAATATTAAATTGTCAGTCGTGCCACCAAACTCTAAAATTTTCCATTACTAAAACCGAGTGTAATGACTGTCATACTGATATTCATCAAAACACGGTTTCTTTAGATTGTAAACAGTGCCACAATAGCTCATCTTGGTTGGTCTCCGATATTGATAATATCCACAGAATGAGTCGTTTTCCACTTCTGGGCGCACATAAATTTGCTGATTGTCAAGAGTGTCATGCCTCAGTAAAGAATTTAATATTTGAACAAATTGGTGTAGAGTGTATTGACTGCCATATAAATAATTTTCAGGCAACCGTTTCTCCAAACCATATTGAAGCAGGATTTTCAAAAGATTGTGAAGAATGTCATCAGGTTAGTGATGTTCAGTGGAGCGGAGCTTTAATTGCTCATGATTTTTTCCCATTAACCAGCGGTCATAAAATAAGTAATTGTTTTGATTGCCATACACAAAATACTTTTGAAGGATTGAATCAAGATTGTAAAACCTGTCATCAAACTCACTACGATTCTGCAACTAAGCCAGATCATAAGGCAGCATCATTTTCAACCGATTGCCAGGAATGTCATACTACTCACCCTGGCTGGAAACCGGCATCTTTTTCTCAACATGATAATTTCTTTCAATTATTAGGTGCCCATAAAATAATAGAGAATGATTGTGCCAAATGTCATACAACGGGATACTCAAATACTCCGAACCAATGTTATGATTGCCACAAAATAAATTATGATGGAACAACAAATCCCGTACATAAATCAGCCGGTTTTGGAACTGATTGTGAATCATGTCATAATTCTACCGATTGGGTTCCTGCAACTTTTGATCATGATAATCAATTTTTCCCTATTTATTCGGGCGAACATAACAATGAGTGGAACGCTTGTTCGGACTGCCATACAAATTCAAGTAATTATCAAGTTTTTGAATGTACCACTTGCCATGAACATGATCAGAATAAAATGGACGATGAACATAACGATGTTAACGGATATGTTTATGAAAGCACTGCTTGTTTAGCCTGTCATCCTACTGGAAGCGAAGATGATGGGTTTAACCATTCGTCAACAAGTTTTCCTTTAAATGGAGCACATATTTCAACAGATTGTGCCCAATGCCATTCGGATGGTTATCAAGGCACATCTACTGATTGCAGTACCTGCCACATAACTAATTTTGAAAGCTCTGCTAATCCAAACCATCAAAAATTAGGATTTGATACTAAATGTGAAGTTTGCCATACATCAAATCCCGGTTGGGAACCTGCAAAACTTCCCAATCATAATGATTTTTATTTAATACAAGGTGCACATTTAAATGTTGCCAATGATTGTAACACTTGTCACTCAGGCAATTACAATAACACAGGTAATCAATGCGTAGATTGTCATAAGTCAAATTATGATAATACTAATAACCCACCGCATCAATCAACCGGATTTGATACTTCATGTGAGGCTTGCCATAGTGAAAATGCTTGGACTCCTTCAACATTTGATCATGATAATCAGTTTTTTCCTATTTACTCCGGCAAGCATAATAATGCATGGAATGACTGCTCGGATTGTCATATAACCGCATCCAATTTTTCAATATTTGAATGTATAACTTGCCATGAACACAATCAAACAGATACGGACAATGATCATAGCGAAGTTCAGGGATATCAATATATTAGTGCCGAATGTTTAGCTTGTCATCCGGCAGGTGATTCTGATGGAGCATTTAATCATTCAACAACAGAGTTTCCACTAACCGGATCTCATTCAAATCATGATTGCTCAACCTGTCACACAAATGGTTATGCAAATACTTCAACCGAGTGTAATACATGTCATGTTGATTCCTATAAAAACTCTGTCGAACCAAATCATTCAGATGCGGGAATAAGTATTAATTGTGAACAATGCCATAATAATGTTTCTTGGAAACCTTCAACATTTACTCATGCTTCAACGGGATTTGAATTAATTGGCGGACATGATATTCCTCAATGTTCAAATTGCCATCAAGGTTCTACTTCCAATACTTCACCACTTTGTTTTGATTGTCATCAAAATAAATATAATTCAGCACCTGAACATTCTGTACAAAGTTACCCGACGACTTGTGAAAATTGTCATAATACCACTGATTGGAAAGATACTAATTTTGACCATAACAATACTAATTTTGCTCTAACCGGTACTCATACAACTACTGATTGTGCCAAATGTCATACTAACGGTTATACCGGAACTCCATCTGATTGTTTTGCTTGCCATCAAGATAAGTATAATTCTGCTCCAGAACATTCCGTTCAAAATTATCCTAAAACTTGTGAAAACTGTCATAACACAACTAATTGGAATGATGCTACTTTTGACCATAGCAATACTAATTTTGCTCTAACCGGTGCTCATACAACAACTGACTGTGCCGATTGTCATGCTAACGGTTACTCAGGAACAACAACAGTTTGTTCGGATTGTCACATAATAGATTTCAATAATTCTACAAACCCTAATCATACTAATTTAAATTTATCTACAACATGTGAAACATGTCATACTACTAATCCCGGCTGGCAACCTGCTGATTTTCCTGTTCATAATAATTTCTATCTTTTAGAAGGTGCACATTCAGCTATTTCAAATGATTGTAACACTTGTCATAGTGGAGATTATAACAATACTCCAAACACTTGTTATGGATGCCATCAAAGTAATTATAATGCAACAACAAATCCGCCGCATTCAACATCAGGTTTTGGAACCGATTGTGAAGATTGCCATAATCAAAATGCGTGGGTTCCCTCAACATTTGACCATGACGGTTTGTATTTCCCAATTTACTCTGGAGCACATAAAGAACCATGGAATTCATGTTCCGACTGTCACACTGATCAGAATAACTTTAGTCAGTTTTCTTGCTTAACCTGTCACGAACACAACCAAACAGACATGGATAATAAGCACAAAGAAGAAACAGGTTATTCTTACAACAGCAATGCTTGTTTTGATTGTCATCCCAATGGAAAAAGTGATATTGCAACGTTAAAAAGTTTTGATTTTAAAATTAGGTCTCGTGAATGAAAAAATTATTAGTAATATTTATTGTATTTACTTTTTCAAGTATAGTTTTTGCTCAAGAGGAACGAAAAGAACTTGTCGGTACTGTTGAATATATTTCATCTCAATTTACTTATGTTAATTTTAACAATACAACCGGTATTAAAATTGGCGACACTCTTTTTACAAAAACCAGAAATAAATTAATTCCAAAACTTATTGTTACATCATTATCTTCAAGATCTTGTGCTGCTAAAGTGCTTTCTCAAAAAATTAAAAAAGGCACACCAGTAATAGCAATAATTGCAGTTCCAAATAAAAATAATGTAAAAGTTGTTGAAGAAATCAATAAAGAAATTATTCCTCAAGATGAAGAAGTAAAACCTAAATACAAAAGTAATTATAACAGACTACCTAAAAAAAGAGATAAGTTTTATGGAAGACTGAGTGTTTCCGGATATTCAAACCTTTCTAATAACAACAGTCAAACAAACTACCAGAACTGGAGATATTCTTTATCGATGAATGCTGATCAAATCAACAACTCTAAATTCAGCTTTTCCAGTTATATAACTTTCAGGTACAGGGCAGACGAATGGAGCTATGTTAAATCAAATATTGGTGATGCTTTAAAAATCTATAACCTGGCAATGGATTATGATGTAACTCCCACAACTATTGTTACTTTGGGTAGAAAAATTAATAGGAAAGTTACAAATATTGGTGCAATAGATGGACTTCAAATAGAAAGTAGAATTAATGGTTTTACAGTTGGAGCCGTTGCCGGTACGAGACCAGACTTTAATGATTATAGATTTAATGTTAATTTATTGCAAATGGGTGGTTATGTTAACAGAGTTGATTCCATTGGAAAATCATCTATACATAATACAATTTCCCTTTTTCAACAAATGAATGATTTTACGACTGATAGACGATTTTTTTATCTTCAGCATAGTAACAATATAATTCCTAATTTAAATGTTTTTATGTCAACTGAAATAGATTTATTTAAAAAGAAAAATGGACAGAATCTTACCGAAGCAAACTTAACTAGCATCTATTTTTCAGCCAGGTATTCCCCGGTTAGATGGATTACTGCCAGTGCAAGTTACGATGCAAGAAAGAATGTAATTTATTATGAAACTTTTAAAAATTATGCCGATAGGTTAATTGAGGATGCTTTAAGACAAGGTTTTAGATTTAGGGTTAACCTAAGACCTATAAGATATGTTTTCTTCAGTATCTATTCGGGTTACAGATTTAGAGATACCGATATTGAACCATCAAGAAATTTTGGTGCATCAGTCACTCACTCAAGAATTCCTTATTTAAATCTTTCAACAAATGTAAGCTTTATAAAACTTAATACAAGTTACATAAACGGTAATATTGTTGGACTCCGATTTAATAAAGATTTTTTTAACGGTGTTGTTTACGGAACTTTCGGATACAGAAGAATTGACTACTCTTTTACAAATTCTAATTCGGACTTATTACAAAATATTTTTATGATTGATTTATCTACAAGATTGAGTAGAACTATTTCATTTTCAATCAGCTTTGAAGGTACTTATGAGAAAAACACAAGTTACTCCAATATTTATGCAAACTTTACAACACGTTTTTAAATAGTAATTGTTCCTTCTAAATATAATACCGCCCTCCCGCTAATTTTAACTCTATCTTCTAAGCTTTCACAAAACAGTTCACCACCTCTTTTTGATACCTGCAGAGCATGAAGCTTTTGTTTGTTTAATTTTTTTGCCCAATAAGGAATTAATAATGTATGTGCATAACCTGTTACCGGGTCTTCATCAACTCCAACATCCGGAGCAAAAAAGCGGGAGACAAAATCAACATTTCCTCCTGGAGCTGTTATTATTACTCCGTGAGTATCTAATTTCAAAAACTCTCGTATTTCCGGCTGCATTAATTTTATTTGCTCTTCATTATCAAACACACAAATTGTTGTTTTATTAAAAAGAACTTCACTCGGTTTAATAGGTAATGCATCTAAAAGAATTTTACTTGGCTCTATTGTTTTAGAATTCCTTGCAGGAAAATTTAAACTTATCAAATCATCTTTTTGCCCAACAGTTAACTTTCCGCTTTTTGAATAAAATTCAATTTTACTTTTTTCATATCCGAGAATATTAAATAAAACAAATGACGAGGCTAAAGTCGCATGTCCGCATAAATCAACTTCACTATTTGGGGTAAACCATCTTATTCTATAACCTTCTTTCTCTTCAACAAAAAAAGCGGTCTCCGAGAGATTGTTTTCATTAGCAATTTTTAGTATTGTCACATCATCCAACCATTCGCTTAACGGACAAACAGCAGCCGGGTTACCGCCAAAAACACTGTTTGTAAAAGCATCTATCTGATATAGTTTTAATTTCATAAGTTTCTCAATTCTTTTTAATTTGCATTATCATTTTTACTATTAAAAGATAACAGAGATTTTTATGAATTCAAAAACTAATGATATGCCGATTGATGAATTTAGAAAGTACGGTCACGAACTAATTGATTGGATTGCTGACTATTTGGATAATGTTGACGGCAAGCCCGTTTTGCCGAATATTAATCCCGGTGAAATAAAAACTAATTTACCTGAAAGTCCGCCTCAAAAAGGTGAACCAATGTCTCAACTTCTTAATGATATTGATAAAATAATTATGCCGGGTATGACTCATTGGAGTCATCCTAACTTTATGGCATATTTTAACTCAACTGCTTCGGGTCCCGGAATTTTAGGTGAATTATTAAGCGGAGCTTTTAATATTAATGGAATGATTTGGAAAACTGCACCGGCATCTACAGAATTAGAAGAAGTTGTGCTTAATTGGTTAAGAGAGATGCTGCAGCTTCCCGATAAGTTTTTCGGTTTAATTTACGATTTAGCCTCCGTAAGTTCAATGCATGCAATTGCTGCTGCCCGTGAAGAAGCAAAAGAAAAATATCAAAATTATAATATTAAAAAGTTACGACTTTACTGTTCCGAACAAGCACATTCCTCTATTGATAAAGGAGCAAAAACTTTAGGAATTCCTTTAGAAGGAATTGTTAAAATAAAAACCGATGAGGAATTTAGAATGCTCCCTTCTGAACTGGAGAATGCAATTAGAACAGATATTGAAAAAGGGTTTCAACCTTTTTGTGTTGTGGCAACAGTAGGTACAACTTCTACAACAAGTATTGACCCGGTTGATAGAATTGCCCAGATTTCTAAAAAATATAATTTATGGTTACATGTAGATGCTGCTCATGCCGGCTCTGCAGCTATTGTTCCTGAAGTAAGACCTATTTTAAGCGGAGTTGAAGATGCCGATTCATTGGTTCTTAATCCACATAAATGGCTTTTTGTTCCTATTGATTTAAGTGTACTTTATACGAGCAAACCCGAATCAATTAAAAATGCTTTTTCCGTTGTACCGGAATATTTGAAAACCGACGAAGAGTCTAAAGTAATAAATTACATGGATTATGGAATTCAACTTGGCAGAAGATTTCGCTCTTTAAAACTTTGGTTTGTAATTCGTTATTTTGGAGTTGAGGGTTTACAGAATATTATTAGAGAACATTTAAGACTCGGTGAAATGTTTGCTGACTTTATAGATCGGGATAAGAATTTTGAAAGATTAGCCCCAACCCCTTTAAGCACCGTTTGTTTTAGAGCTGTCCCAAATTCAAAAATGAATGATAATGAATTGAATAGC
>JAJRZB010000262.1 GCA_024275455.1 Bacteroidota bacterium
AAGAAAGAAAGCCCAGATCTTATTCTTATGGATATTATGATACAAGGTAATATTGATGGGATAGAAACTGCCACTAAAATTCGAGCCTTGTCAGATATTCCGGTAATTTATTTAACTGCTAATGCAGATGAAGCAACATTACAAAGAGCAAAAGTTTCAGATGCTTTCGGCTATTTGATAAAACCGTTTGAAGAAAGGGAACTAAACACAACTATCGAAATGGTGTTATATAAGCATCAGATGGAGGCAAAACTCAGGGAAAATGAAGAAAGATTTAGAAGCCTTGTTCAGAACTCTTCTATCGGAATTTTCAGAACAAGAAAAAACGGTGAATTTTTACTCGCTAATCCTGCACTTATAAAAATTCTCGGATGCCAAAATGTTTCTCAAATTACCGAGAAGAAAGTAACGGATTTTATTGACGGCGGAATGGATGCTTGGCAGAAGCTGCTGGAAACTGTTGAAAAAACCGGCTCTATTAATAGCAGAAAACAAAAAGCAATTAGATTAGACGGTAAAAAAATAACTGTTAGTGTAAGCGGCAATATAATTAAAAGAAATAATAAGATACTATATTTTGACGGAACCGTAGAAGACATTTCTTTGAGAGAAGAGCATGAAAAACAACTGATTATAGCTCAAGAAAAGGCTGAAGAATCGGACAGATTAAAAACCGAATTTTTAGCGGGCATGTCTCATGAAATAAGAACACCAATCAATACTATAATGAGTTATGTTTCACTATTGGATGCCGAGTTAAATCAAGGTGAGGATTCTCAGTACAAAGAAATATTTGAAGCAATAGAGCTTGGCAGTTTAAGGTTAACCCGAACTATCGATTCAATTTTAAATATGGCTCAATTCCAATCGGGTACGTTTGAAGTATTTAAAAGCAAAATTGATATTGTGGAAGAACTGTTAAATAATCTGTATCAAGAATTTAAGTATACTGCAAAACAACGAGGCTTAGAATTAAAATTCAGTAATACAGCAGAATCAACAAGCATTTTAGGCGATAAGTATTCATTATCTCAACTATTTGTTAATCTTATTGATAACGGATTAAAATATACCAAAGAAGGATATATTGAAATAAGAGTTTACAACGACGAGAACGGAACATTAAGTGTTGATATTGAAGACAGCGGCATTGGAATTTCGGAAGAGTTTTTACCAACATTATTTGAACCGTTTACACAAGAAGAACAAGGTTATACAAGAAAGTTTGACGGTAACGGTTTGGGCTTGGCACTTGTTAAACGCTACTGCGATTTGAATGATGCGTTTATTAAAGTTTCCAGCAAAAAAAATGTTGGTACCAAATTTACAATTAAGTTTTCTCAAACAAACAAAAATAAAATTAAAGTGAATAAAGAGGAAATTAAAAATGAAAAAGATTAGACTTTTACTAATTGGCTTATTAGCAGTTACACTAATAATCAGCTGCGGTGAATCCGAATCCGTAACCAAACCGGTAGAAGAAAAAGATTACTCCGAAGAAGTATTAAAGTTTTTCCCTGTTAAAGTTGGCGATTCATTTAATTACAGCATAGATACTTTAGATAATAATTCAGGGCATTATTCAAATATAGGAACTAGACAACTTAATGTATTCCAAGAGGAAAAAGTAGGGGATAAAAACGATGTAGTTTGCAAAGAAGAATATAATGTTTTAGGTAAAGACTATTTAACAGAATCAAAATTTTATCTTACTTCAAACTCAATTGAATTTACTGTTGATACTTCAGGGGTTTCGGCTCTAATTCCTGATTCACTTGAAATCAATTTGGTTTTGGATGAATCATTTTTAGTTGTAAAATTTCCTTTAGTTAAGAATGAAGAGTGGACTGTGTTTAGAGGCTCGGCTAATTTTGGTACATTTAAATTTAATGTTTTTGAAATTTATGGCGAGTATTTAGAATCGGAAACATTGCAATTAGATGGTTCGGAAACTAATTTGGAAACAGAAAAATTTAAATACACCCTTAATCTTAATATACCCGATATTGAAAATCCTTTTATAAGTGAAGTTCGAAAATTTAACACTTATGTATGGTTTGCACCGGGGTACGGAATTGCTAAAGTTGAGGGCAGTCTTTTGTTTATTAACCCGATTACCGGGAATGGGCTTGACATTGCCGATACTAATAGAGTTGTTAGACATACTCTTGTTTCTAATTAATACTAAAATTGAAAGCTCAAGGTAAAGTTTTATAA
Organism: Bacteroidota bacterium; assembly: GCA_024275455.1. GTDB lineage: Bacteria > Bacteroidota > Ignavibacteria > Ignavibacteriales > Melioribacteraceae. The sequence goes on from JAJRZB010000262.1 coordinate 2,218, forward strand.
ATTTTTGTAAAGCTATTTTATCTCTCTTCCGCCTAAATCTGTAATTATGCTTTTAATTAAGGGGTGGTCTTTGTAGGAAGTATCTAATTCATCGGAAATATTTCCACTGTTATCATTATTACCCAATTTTAAATTACTGTTAAAAACAAACTCCAATTTTAGTTTAGTCTTAAAGTATGTTTGGAACCGTTTTATTAATAAGTCAAGCGAACTATTTAAAATACTAACATCCTCTTTGTGGTTTACATCAACAACCAATGTTTCACTCTTTATAATTGCTGGTAAAGAATGCTCAAGCAGCGGACCGAGTGTAAATCTTTCATTAGTAATTAAACTTCTAAACTCACCCCATTTGGATTTTACAAAATCAATATCGAGATCATTGCTGATTGTTATAATATCATCTGTTGGTGATTCTATTTTTGCAATTCTTTTTGTAGGAATTTCTTTTTTTACAGATGGAGAGATTATTTTATCAGTTTTAGGAGAGTAATCAATAAACTTCTTCTCTTCTAAAACACCGGGTTTAATAACTTTTTTTTCAGTAGGATTTATTAATTCACTTTTTTTTTACTGATTTCCAAACTAGAATCTGCAACTTTTTTAATAAGTTCAGTAATAGTACTGGATTTTTCAAAACCAATAAGTTGGGTAAGAGTTACCTCCACTTTTAGTTTTTGGTTTTGGGAAATTTTCAATTCATTTTGAGTCTTAGCTAAAAAGGATAGAATTCGTAAAATATCTCCTTCCGAAAACTTATTCTTGTAATACACATACTTTTGTTTATATGCTTCCGATGCCTCAATAAAATCAGTTGTTTGTGTTACAACAACAGTTGTAATGTTTCTAAAGTGCTCAATTAGTCCATTGATAAAATCAATATAGTTCCAGCCATTGGAATAAATTTTTTCTGATGTTTTAAAAGCAGCAGCAAAATTCTTTTCCAAAATTGCATCGGAAATATCAAAATAAATTTCATCATCAATTAGATTAAGCATTTGTCTAAGTATTTTTACATCAACTTTATTTCCACAGAAGGAAACAACCTGATCAAAAATACTTTCCGCATCCCTTAGTGCACCATCTGCTTTTTTTGCAATTAAAGTTAATGATTCGTCATCAATTTCAATTTTCTCTGCATCAGCAATTTTTTTCAATAACCCTTTAATGTCATCAAGTTCAATTCTTCTAAAATCAAATCTTTGACATCTTGAAATAATCGTTAGAGGAACTTTGTGAATATCGGTTGTTGCGAAAACGAAAATTGTCTGCTCCGGTGGTTCTTCCAAAGTTTTAAGTAACGCATTAAAAGATTCGGTTGTTAACATGTGAACTTCATCAATAATGTAAACTTTGTATTCTCCACTTGTAGGAGCATATTTTACCGATTCTCTTAAAGTTCTAATTTCATCTATTCGTCTGTTAGAAGCTCCGTCAATTTCAATTATATCCAAGGATTGTGATTTAAGAAAACTTTTACATGCATCACACTCGTTGCAAGGTTCTCCGCCATTGGGGTTTTGGCAGTTTAATCTTTTTGCTAAAATTCTGGCAGTTGTAGTTTTTCCAACACCGCGCGGACCGGCAAATATATAAGCATGTCCAATTCTATTGCTTTCAATAGCATTTTTCAATGTTGTTGAAATATGCTGTTGACCAACAACTTCACTGAATAATTGGGGTCGCCATTTTCTTGCTGTAACTATAAATGCCATA
>JAJRZB010000021.1 GCA_024275455.1 Bacteroidota bacterium
TCATGGAACAGCCCCGCCATCCGGCCGATGTCAAACAGACCTTTGCCGATATCAGTAAAGCCAAGAAAATGCTTGGCTGGCAACCAAAAGTAAGTTTGGAAGAGGGCCTAAAAAAATTCGTGAAGTGGTATAGGGAAGATGAGTGTTGAAAAAAATCTAGCTGACAAGTTCAATTTTCTAGATTTTGGAGTTTTGTTTATCTTAAGCTTTCTGTTTACTCAAGCGCATCAAGTTTTTCCTACCAGCACTTTTCCAGATTATTTGTATTTACCGCTTTTCGGATTGCTGTTAATTTATTTATTTTTATGCCTTACCAAATTATTAAAGAATAACGATAATAACTGGACTAAGTTTGCTAAAATATTGATCTTCAGTCTAATTTTGGCAATTACGGTAGGAAGAACTGCTTATTCGGCTATTAAATTACGACATCGATTAGGCAATGATTACCCAGTTCATGATAATCCAATTCAGATAGAAGAGGGAGTAAAATACCTACTCCAAGGCAAAAATCCATATAGCGAAAATTATCTAAACACTCCACTGGAAGCTTGGCACAACTGGAAAGAAAATCCTGCTTTGTATCATTTTGTTACCTTACCGTTTTATCTATTATTTTCCTTACTAATCTCTTTGCCGGCAAACTTAATTTTTGGGTTTTTTGATGAGAGGATGGTACATATAATAGTCTTTTTGATTACTATTAGTTTGATTTATAAACTGGTTAAACCGGTTTCAAAAAAGATTTTTTATTTATCTTTATTTTCATTCAATCCGCTTTTTATTCATTTTTTCATTGAAGGAAGAAATGATGTTTTCGTTTTTAATTTGTTATTTATGAGTTTGTTATTTTTACGAAATAAACGATATTTCTGGTCAGCATTATCTTTGGGACTAGCTACTGCCAGCAAACAATCCAGCTGGCTGATATTACCTTTTTATTTTAGTTATCTTTATTGGCGAGAAGATTTTAAGTTAAAGTTTATCGATAAGCTCAAGAAGGTTTTTCAAAAAACTTGGTTTTTTTTACTAATAATTATTTTGATGTTTGGACCATTTCTCATTTGGGACAGCAAGAGTTTTATTGAAGACATTTATCTTTATCCGGCAGGAGGCTTAAAAACCAGCTACATGATTAAAGGTTTTGGTCTATCGCCTTTACTTTTAAAATTGGGGTTAATTGAGTCTGCAACTGCTTACTATCCTTTTTGGATTTGGCAAATAACTTTAGGCGGCTTAGTTTTAGCCGGGATGTTAATAATACTTAGAAAACGATTGAAGATGAGTGTCTTGAGTTTTAGCTATATGGCTTTTCTGTGGACTTTTTGGCTCTTATCAAGATTTTTCAATGACAATTATGTCGGTTATTTATCGATGATCTTTATCATGGCGATGATTTTTTTGGAAAATGATTTAGCTTGATTTTCGACTTTTACGCGAACGAAGATAGATATCTTTAAAAGTAGTTTGTTTTTGGGCAATGACTAAAAAGTTAAAGCTAAACATGGAAGGCCAAGTTTTAGCCAACCAGGCCGAAACACGATCTAAAAGTCTAAAGATGCCTCGATTACTGATCTCATCAGCTATCGGTGGTCCAAAACCAATAACTTCCTGGATTTTAAAACCAGCATCGGTTAAGAGCTTTTTAAAGGAATTAATGGTAAACAAGCGTTTGTGAGTCATGTCTAAAATACCTTTTTTGCCGTAGTTAAACCAACATAAAAGATGAGTCAGGCGCATAACAAAATAGGCAATGTTAGCAGTCGAAGCATAAAGAAGACCATTGTTTTGAAGAAGATGGTTGATGTGCTCGACAGCCTGCTCTGGATCATTAAGATGTTCAATTAAATCCAAAGCAATAACTTTGTTGTAAGCTTTTCTACCTAAACGACTAGTGAAGTTCTGATTTAAATCTAACTTGATAGTTTTAACGCATGATCTAAGAGGCGGTTTCTTAATATCAACAGCGGTGATTTCTTTAACCTTTGAGGCAATATGCTTCGAGACCGAACCATCACTAGCACCAAGATCAACTACTTGATCTTTTCTGGTCCAGGGTATTTTATTGATTAAATGATAATGAAGAGTATTTGGATTTTTTTTGAACCGATAAACTCTTTTTTTTGGGGTAATAATATCAAAATTAGGTTGATACCAAAGACCAATCTTGTGAAGTCTAAACTGCATGTTGGAGATAAGACAGTCTTTAGCATATTTCAAACCGTCAACCCGGCAAATTTCGTCGCCATAATGAGTAGGAATAGGGATTTCCTTGATTTTATAGTTATTAGCCAGAAACTGAATAATGATATCTGTGTCAAAATGGAAAACATTACTGTTCTTTAGAAAGGGTAGCGTCTTGAGAGCCTTGACCGAGTAGGCTCGGTAGCCGGAATGAAATTCGGAAAGGTGCGATCTCATGATTTTGTTTTCAATAAAAGTTAGAGCCTGGTTACCAATCCATTTATATAAAGGCATACCTCCTTTTAGGGCTTGGTACTTATTAAGCATGCGCGAGCCAAAAACAGCTTTAACTTGAGGATCATGAAAAGCTTCAATGATATGGGGAATAAATTCTGGCGGATATTGACCATCGCCATGGAGCATGATGACATAATCAAAACCTTGTTCAATGGCGTAAGTGTAGCCGATTTTCTGATTACCACCATAGCCTTGATTAGGTGAATTTTTCATGGCCTTGAAGTTTTTTAAATGAAGTTTTTTGGCCGCTTCAAGAGCTTTTTCAACCGTCTTGTCTTTGGAAGAATCGTCAACCAGATAAATCTCGGCTAGCTGATGAACTATTTTTTGAGGAATTCTTTTTAAAACTTGAGCAATGTGCTTCTCGGCTTCATAGCTAATGATAAAGACAGCTACTTTTTTAGTCTTCAAAACCTGAGCAAGTTTTTGCTGGTTAACGGGTGGAGTTTTCATAGTTATAAGCCTGATTATCTCAAAAGCAAGTTTCAGGGTCAACTTATATTTTTTTTATCGAGTGTAAAAATGAAAGACTTAGTATAAAATAAACTTTATGCTGATAAAACCACAGTTGCAAAATAATATTATTTCTCAGCTAAAAGAATTGTGGAAATTTAGACACTTAATTATTACTTTTGTGTGGCGAGATTTAAGAGCTAAATACAGACAGACAACAGTCGGAGTTTTGTGGACAATAATCCAACCTTTATCAATGACTGTTGTTTTTACTTTGATATTTTCTAAATTTCTAAAAGTATCCAGCAATGGCGTCCCTTATCCGGCTTTTTCTTTTATTGCTTTGGCAACTTGGACTTTTATCGCTCGATCTATCAAAGCATCAGCAACAAATTTAATCAGCAATTATGGACTGATGTATAAAATATATTTTCCTAGAGAAGTGATTCCTTTATCAATAGTGTTAACTTCTCTAATTGATTTTTTAATTGCCGGTTTGATAATGTTTATCATATTAGCAATTTATAGAATTCCTCTTTCTTGGCATGCAGTATTTATGCCAATAATTATATTAATTCAGATATTACTAGCTATTGCTGTAAGCTTATTTGCTTCTAGCACAACAATTATCTTTAGAGATTTAGAGTTTGTTTGGCCTTTTTTAATTCAAATAGGAATGTATGCTTCGCCAATTATTTACTCTATTAGAAATCTACAGACTAGGTATAAACTTCTTTTTTACATCAATCCAATCACCGGAGTAGTAGAGGGATATAGATCAATATTCCTCTATCATGAAATTCCCAACTTTATATTTTTAGGAATCTCATTATGCTTTTCTTTAATAATGATGGTTTTTTCATATTTTGTGTTTAAGAGAATTGAAAGATATTTTATTGATGTTATATGAACAACATCGCTATTAAATTTGATCACGTAAGTAAAAAATATTTTCGGGGAGGAAAATACCAACCCAGTTTAAGCGAATGGTTGAAAACTATAATTACTGGTGAAGGTTTCCAGCGATCAGAATTCAAAGCTTTAGACAAAATTTCATTTGTGATCAAAAAAGGTCAAGCTATTGGAATTATTGGTGATAATGGAGCGGGTAAATCAACTATTTTGAAACTTATGGCTAGAATTACTTACCCAAATGAGGGGGAAATAGAAATTAACGGAAAAGTAGCTGGGTTATTAGAACTCGGAGCTGGATTTAATGGAGAGCTTACCGGAAAAGAGAATGTTTATATTTATGGTTCAATTTTAGGATTAAATAAAAATCATATTAATAAAATTTATCCTAAAATAGTAAATTTTTCGGAGTTAAAAGATTTCATGAATAGCCCAGTAAAGCATTACTCAGCAGGAATGATGGCCAGGTTAGCTTTTTCTGTATCTATATTTGTGGAGCCAGATATTTTATTAGTTGATGAGGTGTTGGCGGTAGGTGATATTAGTTTTCGGAAAAAATGTTTAAAATTTATGAAAGATTATTCCAAAAATTCAAATCATACAGTAATTTTTATCTCTCATTCCTTGTCCCATTTAAAAAAATTATGCCCGTATTTATTCTGGATTGAAAAAGGTAAAGTAAAAGCTTATGGAAAGACTAGAGAAATAATTAAAACTTATCGATCTGCTTCTTTATAATTTTGTGTTAATATTTTTTTAAGATGGTGAATTTAGATAAAAATCAAGTTTACAACTTTACAGTAATCGGTGCTGGTCATGTTCTAACAAAATACTTGTTACCTGCCAGTGGAGGGACTATAGGCTTTATTGTGAAAAGGGTAATCGCTACAGAAAGCCAAGAACAATTCAGAGATTATTTACTATCCAATCCAGATTTTCCCAAATATAGACATTTAATTATTGATGATATTGATTATCAACAGACAACTGGTAACCCTAATGATATTGTAGGACTTATTAAGAAGAAATCTTATAAAAATGAAGTAATCCTTGTCATGACTTCCCCAAATTCTCACTTGAAAATTTTAAACACTCTTTTGAATAAAATTAAAAATAAAATATACTTAGAGAAGCCTGCGGCAGTAACTTTACGAGAATATAAAATACTTAAAAAATTAGTAACTAATAATAGCCATCAAATATACTTGGCTGAGCAGTATGTTACAGGAAGAACAGTTCCTTTAGTCAGATTTTTCGATAAATATAGAAACAGTTTAGGGGCTCTTGAAAAGATTGATCTCTCCATTGAAGAGGGAGAAAAGTATTTTGATCAAACTCAATCATGGTTCCCCTCTGTTGGTCCAGAATTAGATTTAGGAGTTCATCTATTAGCCACAATATTTAAATTAATTGGTAAGGGTATTAGATATAAAATCTTAGAAACTAATCATCCTAATAATTTTTTACCTCACTTTGGTTCAAGAGCAAAAATTTTATTTACCATTAATGGGAATCACTCTATAATAGTGAATTTAAGTTGTGGAAAAAGGAAAGGTGATAATAAGAGAAATATTAAGCTTTATTGTAAAAATGGAGTTTTGTGGCAAGACTTTACTTCCACTTCTGCCGAAGATCCTGTTTATATTAGAATTGAAGGAAAAACTAGGCTACTTGGAAAACAATCAAAGAAATATCGATATTTTGATAAACAAATATTGGATTTTATTCAATGGTTAAAAAATCCCAAAAAACAAAATTATACTTTAAAAGCATTAAAATTAGCCTTAGAAATTAAAGAAAAACGGATTCAACTGTTAAAGGCGTCTGAGAAAAATAGGCCCAGAAAAATAGTAGCCATGATTCCTGCTAGGTTAAGATCTCAAAGAGTTAAGAATAAAAACTTAAGAGAGGTTGGGGGGCAACCTTTGGTGGCTCATGCCATTACTGCCGCCATTCAAGCTAAAGTTTTTGATGAAATTTATATTAATAGTGAAAGTGATAAACTTGGATTGATTGGGCAGAAACTTGGTGCTTCTTTTTATAAAAGAAATCCTAAGCTGGCTAAAGATCGTGTTAAAAATGAAGAATTTATCTATGATTTTTTAGAACACATTAAGACCGACTACTTGTTTATGATTAATCCCGTAGCACCATTAATAGAACCTAAAGAAATAAAAAAATTTGTCAAAAAGATGTTATCTCGGAAAGTAGATACTCAATTTTCGACCAACACTATATCAACCCAAGTTTTTTATAAAAATAAGCCAGTTAATTTTGATCCTAGCAAGCCCCATCTCAGCTCAAATGAGATCAGTCCCCTGCAAGCGATTAACTGGATAATTACCGGCTGGAGAACAAAAACATTTTTATCTACTTATAGGAAAAAAGGCTCTAGCGCTTATTCTGGTTCGATAGCTTTATTCCCCATCTCTAAAGAATCATCTATCAAGGTTGATCAAGAACACATATTAATGTTTGTTGATCATGTATTGAAATACAGGAAAAAATTGAAGAAGAAAGTGTTAACTGGAATTGTGACTGACTATCATAAAATCATGACAGAAGTACTAGCTAAATTAGACCTGGAAACAATTGATCAGATAACAAAAACTTTATTAGCAGTTTATCAGCAACATGGAACTATTTATATAATGGGTAATGGCGGCTCCGCTACTACTGCTTCTCATTTTGCAGCTGATTTAAGCCAAAATACTACACGAAGAAAAACTGGCAGAGTAAAAGCCATTAGTTTAAACAATAATATGGCAAAAATTACTGCTATTGCCAATGATTTAGGATATGAAAATATATTTAAAGAGCAACTTTATAATTGCCTAACAAAAAAAGATGCAGTAGTTGTTATTTCAGGATCTGGTAACTCTCCAAACATAATTAAAGCTTTAAAGTTGGCTAGAAAAATAGGAGCAAAAACTATTAGTTTAACTGGCTTTGATGGTGGAAAGGCAAAAAAAATATCAAATACTTGTTTATTGGTTGAATCATTTAGTTATACCGCTATTGAAAACCTTCATATGTTTGTTTGTGATTTGATTACGAATTACTTCCAAAAAATACTAACGGCTAAGAAATCCTAAACTTTTTTTGAAATTTTTTTATTACCTTCATCTTTCTAATCTTTTCAAGATTATTATGAAGCCCAATAGTGAGGCTAACTTTAAAAAATTTATTTTTCAATAAGTGATATATATTCGCTGGAAGATAATATATTAAAGGATAAGGTTTTGTCTTTTTAAAAGAAATGTTGTAATTTTGAGCAAAAAGACTTCTACATAAAGCTCTTAGGTCCCAATAATATCTATTTAAAAAAAGATATATTTCTCCCCCGGAAAAATTAGCTGAATACCATTTATTTCTTTTAATTGCTGTTGGATGTTTTTTGTAAGAAATATAATTATTTTTATCCTCTTCAAAGTTAAGACTTTGATAGAGTTTTAACTTTTTGTCTATTTAATGTTGATAAATGTAGCCATAATGTTTGATACGATATTTGGTTGTTTTTAAATGTTTATAGCCTTTTGCAAACCAGGTATGGATTCTTTTGTCTTGGTCAAAATAAATATAATTAGTATTTTTAAATATTCTAGGAAAAGGTGTAGCTGTATAGCGTAAAAAATAATCGTCATCAACTCGATAAAATTTCTTTGAAAGCCAAAAGTGGAATAATCTCACACCAATAGCATCATGATTCCCTCGACATATCTTTTCAAGCTTAGTTCTTGTAAAAGTAGATTCAAATACTTCATCAGCATCTAAATAAATCATCCAGTCAGGCTTTCTTTTCCTAGCCAATTGGTGGGCTAAATGCTTGTCTCTGCCTTCATGGAAACCTTTGGTTTTTATAACATCTACAACTTTAGGAAATTGAGAATATATTTTTAACGTACCGTCGGTTGAGCCATTATCAACGATAACGATTTCGTCTACTAACTCTGATAAATTATAAAGAGTTTCAACAATAGTTAAAATGGCATTTTTAATACGCATTAAGCCGACAATTTTCATGATCAGTGAGTTATAAATAAAATAATTTTAACAAAGAACGGGGGAATTTATTGTTTCTAACCATTTTTTTACAAGCTTGATGATAGGTTTGGTCAGTATATTTGATGTCTCCTAGAAAATATTTAATTGTTTGGTAATTATAATTAAATTTTTTATTAAATTGTTCAGTAATTAATTTTTCTAGTTGTTTCTTTGAGAAGCAATAAGGAAATAGATTTTCCCTTGCTGGCCCATATTCATCATCCTCCCATTGGCTAGAACTGGCTAAGCCAAGTACTGGGATACCCATACTAACTGCATCGAGTAAAACAGTGCTTCTTGAACCAATAATTAATGAGTAGTCAATAATTTTTTCAATATCGAAGTCTTTTATTGATTTAGGAGGTTGCCACATTTTTTGATTATCATTCCCTCTTAGGTTTGGCCAAAGAGGGTGAGCTTTAATGTCGTAAGGAATTTCAAGTTTTTCTAAAGTTTTAATGATCGTAAGAGTAGTTTGACTATGAATTTCTGGATATTTATCATGGTATGATTCATTAGTGTTAGGCTCATAAATTACTAAAGCTTTTCTATTGCTTCTTTCTGCTCTCCAGTTTTTAGTTTGATAATAATAGGCATGAAGAAAAGAGCCAAGATTAATCCACTTTTCTGGTTTTTCCCCTAAGATTTTTTTACTTCGATCAATCCAATACTCACCCCAAGTATTCCAATAATCAAAGCTTTCTGGCGGAAAGTGCTTGATTTGCTGAATACTCTTATAATAACCATGCTGGTTACCAATGACGATTATGTGTGGATTTTGTCTCTTTGCCAATTTAGCAGTATAGTCATCTGGAGCCCTTTCGTGCTGAAGCAATAAAACATCATACTGAGTAAAATCTATATTAAGATCGTCTATATCTTCATTGGGGACAGCCAAACCGGTGGCTTTATTCGCAAAAGAGGTTAAATAAACATCACACCAGCCGAAATATTTAAGAGCTCGGCTAAAAGGTAAATGGTTTCTTAGATTTAAAACCGCACAAATTTTATTTTTAGAATTGACCACGATTGATATCAATAATTGCACCTGTTAAATAATTAATCTTGTCTGTGGTCAAAAAATACGCCAATTGAGCGATTTCCTCTGCCCGACCCACTCTGCCAATTGGAACCGACTTTTCAAGTTTGTTAAACTTCTCTTGAGTTAAATTAGCCATCAACATTGGTGTTTGAATTGGTCCTGGAGCTAAACAATTAATAGTAATTTTATCTTTCGCATATTGAAAAGCCAGTTGACGGGTCAAACCAACGACAGCATACTTAGAACAAACATAAGCAGAGCTTGTTTTAGGACTTCTAAATCTACCCGCCATAGAAGATATATTAATAATCTTGCCATATTTTCTTTTTTTCATATAAGGAATTGTATATTTACAAAATAGAAAATGGCTAGTCAGATTAGTATTGATAACTTCATTCCAGTCGGTTAATGTTTCTTTTTCAATTGCATCATGCTTAACAATACCAACATTGTTTACCAAGATATCGATTTGACCATAATACTTTAAAGTATGTTGAATAACTTTTTTAATGTCATTTTCTTTTTTGACATCACAAGGAAAAGTATTTTTAGTAAGCTTGAGTCTTCTGGCAACAGCAATTGTAATAATCTGTTTCTGAGAAAATAAATCAACAATAGCTTTACCTATTCCCTTTGATGCTCCAGTAACTATAGCTACTTTTTGATTCTTATTTAACATAAATATGTTCCATCCCTCTAGCACCACAGGCTAATCTAACTCCAAATTTTTTACTAGTACAAACAATTTTGTGTGCAGTACCCTTCTTAAGAAAAACTACATCACCTTCTTTGGCTTTAATGGTCTTTTGAGGGGTATTCCATTTAAATTCACCTTTAATAATTATCCACCACTCATCTTTGGTAACATGGTAATGTTTACGACAAGATCCCCCAGGTTGCTGAGCAATTAAACATACTTGATCCCTATCAGTATAGATAATTGGATAGGTCCAAGGAGCTGGACCCATTTTTTTAATTATTTTTTTAAAATTTAGATGTGGTTGATTAAATCCAGATAAATTGAATCGAGAAACACCGTCTCTATTTATTAATCTAATTACATCTGAATCGACTTCTTTAATGTCTTCATTAAAGTAAAACCTGTGCTTATCATTGCGTCGTAATTGAAAGGCTAGACAAGCTTCAGCGATAAATAAATCATCCCAATTATCGATATCTAAAGCCTCGATTTTATTGATAGGAAAAAGTCCCATCTTTCCGGCAAAAGTTGGCCCGGGATCATCAGGATCGTTTTTATGGTAAGAGTTAAGAAAGCTTTGACTTTTCCAGCCAGACAAAGCCCAACTAATGACCTGAAGGGGTTTTAATGATTGGGTTGGTTGTTTTTTACCTTTGATAAAATTAATGGGGTTATGGTTAAAAAATGCTTCCGTATAGTCTTTTTTAATTGAAAAGAGTGAGTCATATTTATCTTGAGTTAACTTTTTAACAAAGGCTTTAATGGTTTCTGGTTTTAATAAAGGAGAGGTTGTATGAATTTGAATGATATAGTCGCATTTTATCTTTTTTAAAAAGTCAGCAATAAAGTGATCATGGACTTGGCATCTTCTGCCTTGGCAGTTTCTTGATTTATTCTTCATGGTGCATTTTGAGCCACCCCTTGAAGAATTGCGTTTAAAAAAGTTAATACTTTCTATTTTAGTCAATTTCTTAAATATTTCATTTTCAGAGTTTAGATAAATTTCATCAAAAATTTCAGCAGCCTTAACTGCTTTAATGACATAGCTGGGAAGTGGCCAGCCATTAACTAATAAAAGATTTTTATCTTTTACCCTTTTACTGCCTAAAAGAACAGGAATCATGGCAATAATCTTAGGTTTCATATATATTGAATTATATATTTATTAAACTACTAATTATAGATATAATAGCATAACTTATTTAGATTAATAATAAAATCATGAAGTCTAGTTTAGTAATTTTAACTCTAAATGAAATAACGGCAGTAAAAACACTTTTACCTATCATTCCATTAAAGATATTTAATGAAGTTTTAGTAATTGATGGTGGTTCAATTGATGGAACAGTTGATTTTTTCAAAAAAAGAGGGATTCCTGTTTATATCCAAGATAAACCAGGACATGGATATGCTTATTTATATGGAGCAAAAAAAGCCAAAGGCGATGTAGTGGTTTTTTTTAGTGGTGATGGGAATGAGAGAGTTGGAGATATTAAAAAAATGCTTAATGAAATTAAAAAGGGATATGATATGGTCATAGCAACTCGTTTTGGCAAAAATTCAAAAAGCTTTGATGCAACCCCTTTAAGGATTCTAGGAAATAAATTTTTTGTTTTATTAGTTAATTTATTATTCGGCAGTAAATTAACAGATGTACTTAATGCATTTAGAGCGGTTAAGCGTAAATCTCTCTTATCACTTAACCTAAGAGCAGTGGGGTTTGATGCGGAAATAGAGATGGTGATTAAAATGATTAAAAAAGACTATCGATTACAAGAAGTCTCGACAATTGAAATGACAAGAATTGGTGGTAAAGCAAAACTTCAAACAGTTAGGGATGGTTGGATTAATTTAAAACGAGTATTAATAGAAAAGTTTAGAAGATAATTATGATAAAGAAATTGCAACTTAAAAATAAATTGTTTGATCTTGATAAGTTGCTAACAATAGGTTTTTTCTTAATGTACCTAACGACATCTATTTATTTTTTGCATACTCGAGATTTTAAAACTGATCCAGTATCAGAAAAAATTGCATTAACTGATGCTAAAGATATTATTAATGATAATCATAGATGGGGCATTGGCTTGACTACTAAATATAAGCATTACCCTAACGGACCAGCATATGCATTAATTCCCTTTATGGCTTTAGGAATAAATTCAGAAATAACTCTTAGACTGATACCTATATTATTTTCTTCATTCTCTTTTTCTTTTTTTTATTTTTGGATTATCAAACGATTTATTAAATTAAATCAAAAGTTATTATTGAGTTTTGTTTTAGTCTTGTTATTCTTTCAACCTGGAATTATTTACTGGACAAAGGCATTACATGAACATGCATACGCCTTAGCATTATTACCTTTAGCTTTGATGTCTATTGAAGGGTCGAAATCATGGTTTTGGCTTTTTTCAATTAGTTTTATTAATGGCTGGGTTGGTTATGATTTTATCCCTAGTTTTACAGTAGCTTTATTCTCAATAGCTCTGTTTAGAATTTCATTATTAAAGAAAAATAATTATTGGTTCTTAATATTGAAAAAAACTATAAGTAAAATACTACCTGCTATTGGAGGAGTGTTGTTGTCAATTTTGTTACATTTTATTCAAAATGCGTTGTTTTATTCTTCGCCAACTAAGGCCTTTAAAGACTTGGCTGGGTCATTTTTTGTGCGAATGGGAGCACAGGGGTTAGGAGAAAAATATAATCCCCAATATTACTCTCATATTAATAGTGCCTTCAATAAAAAAACATTAATACTAAAAGATAATTTTTTAATGTCACGATTTAATATATTAATACGATTCTTTAAATTTAACCCTGATTTAGTAATTAACACTAGTTCGTTTATAATTTTAAACATAATTTTAATCTATATTCTTTGGAAAATATATAGAAAGTTAAAAGCTCAAAATTGTCAACAAAAAAAATTCCTTATTAGTGTTGTTTTGGCCGGTCTTTCAGGAATAACTTGGCATTTATTGATGCCTTGGCATGCTCATTTCCATTTTTTCTTTGTTTACCGGCATATTTTCATTATTCAATTTGCTTGGCTGGCTTTAATAGAAGTCTACCAGCGGGCGAAAAAGTGATTAAATTAATTGAGAAAGCTTTTGTTTAAGTTGAGCTAAGGTTTTATAATGAATGTTTTTAATATCCAAAGACCCTGCTACTTGGATAAATTCTTTATTATCATCTATAAAAATTGACTGCCTGGGCGTAAAATTAATTTTTTTAAGTATTATTTGAAAAAATTTTGTTTCTGGCTTTCTTGTTTTTTCTTCACAAGAAAAAAACATTTGATCAAAAACTTGTTGCAGCTGAATTTGTTGTTTTACATAATTGGCTGTTTCATAATTAAGATTAGAAAATAAATAAATCTTAACTTTATTTTTTAAAGATTGAAGGTATTCAATAACTTCCAGGTTGAGATTGGCTGATTGGTTAAATAAATTAATTATTTCTGATTTATAGTCAATTTTAAGTAAAACACAAAAATTAATCCAAAAATCTTTTACTGAAATTTCATCTTTGTCAAATAACTGGCTATTCTTCTTAAAAACTTCAATTATTTTTTCTTTATTTAGATTATATATTTTTGATAATTGCTGAGTAAAAGGAGCCAAGTGTCCATGATGATTAACTACTCCATTGTAATCAACTAAAAGAGCCTTCATTGTTGTTTATCTAATTCCTCTACTACATTTTTAACTGCCATTAATTGCATTAGATAGCGTGATTCGTGGGTACTGCCACCAACGTGGGGAGTAAGAATAACATTCTCCATTTTAGTTAAAGGACCTTTGTAGGGTTCGCTCTTGAAAACATCAAGGGCGGCGGCGGCTATTTTGCCACTATTTAAACTTTTAATTAAATCAGCCTCTTCTATTACTCCCCCTCTACTAATATTTAATAAAATTACTCCCTTTTTCATTTGCCTAAAGGCTTGGTTGTTTATCATGTTTTCATTTTGAGGTAAATAAGAAACATGTAGACTTACAATATCACTTTTAGAAAATAGTTCTTTTTTGCTAACATGAGAAATGTTTTGCTCTCTAAACCATTGATTGTCCGGGTAAATATCATTACCCAAGATATGACAGCCAAAAGGCTTGAGCAGTTGAGCTAATCTCTTGCCAATCCTGCCAACACCAATTATACCAACAGTTTTTCCTTCTAAAAGATGGCCATGGAGTTGTAGCCATTCACCTTTTCTAATTTTATTATTAAGATAAGGGATGTGACGCAATAAAGAGATAATCAATCCTATGGTTAATTCAGCTACAGCCTGAGTATTTGCATCTGGAGTATTACGAACTGTAATCCCTAGTTTTTTTGCTTTTTTAAGATCAATATTGTCTGTGCCTACTCCATCTCGACTAATACATTTAAGTCGAGGTAGTTGTTCTAAGGTCTTTGCTGAAAATTGCTCTAAGCCTGCAATAATGCCTTGACAGCTTTTAGCATATTTAATTAATTCGTTTGGCTTTAATCTGCGCTTAAAAGGGTTTTTGATAATTTGATAATTTTTTGTAAGATATTTAATTTTATTTTGAGTAAGTTTAGGAATTCGATAAAATGAACTAGAAGAAATTAAAATTTTTTGTTTCATTATTTTATGATAGCCTAAAATAATATAAGATGTCTATATTGAGATAAGATAAAACCTAAATATTTTTACTACTTTTTGAAGAAAGTGAATGTTGCTAGATTTTTATGATAATTCCAACAAAATTTTATCAACTCTATTTTTATATAAAAAAATGTTGAGTGAAGAGAATTGCTTAAAAAGTATCAAAAAAAACTCTCGTCTTAAAAATATTTATTTAAATCAAAGGTGTTTTATTATTGGTAATGGTCCATCGATCAAAAAACAAAACTTATTAAATCTTAAAAAAGAGTATACATTCGCGGTTAATCAATTCTTTCTACACAAAGATTATGATGAAATTCATCCAGATTTTTATGCCTTAATTGACCCGCGTTTTATTAAAAATAACCAATTTACAAAAGATTTTTTTTCTAATTTAAGAGAAAAGATACATAAAGATACTTTATTATTTTGTCCAATTGAAACCTCACACTTAAAAAATATTCCTTACTTAAATAAGATCAAAAAATATTATTTGTTGATGAATCATGAATTCAATGAAGAATTAAAATTTAACTTAGACATAGACAAACCTATCCCTTACCTTATCAATGTTATTTTGGCTTGTTTGATCACAGCCATTTATATGGGATTCACTGAAATTTACCTATTAGGTTGTGATCATGATTGGTGCAAATATAGAAGCAATGAAAATTGGCAATATTTTTACAAATTTAAAAAATCATATAACCCAAAGATGCAGATACCTTATGAGGAGAAATTAGATCATGCCCATAAATTATTTAAAGCATATAGGTTAATACAGAAAAAATACTCGAATGTAAAAATATACAATTGCACTCCCGGTAGCTATTTAGATGTTTTTGAATTTAAAAAAATTTCTCAAGTAATCAAAAAACCATGAAAAATCCCAAAATATCTATTATCATGCCCAATTTTAATGGAGAAAAGTATTTAGAGATGAGTCTCCAAAGTTTTCTAGCTCAACAATACAAGTATAAAGAGTTAATTATTGTTGACGGAAAATCTACTGATGATTCTCATAAAATTATTAAAAAATATGCAGACTGGCATAAAAATATTATTTGGGTAAAAAAAAGAGATAAGGGTATTTCGGATGCTATAAACATTGGGGTAAAAAAAACTACTGGTAAAATAATTGGGTACTTAGGCTCTGATGATATTTTATATAAAAATATATTAAAAAAAATTGCTTTTAATTATAATTTTGTTAATTTTGATTCTATTTATTTTGATTCTATTAATTATTGGTCACTTCGTAAAAAAATTACTTTGCGAAGATGTCCTCCTTATTCGTTAACGAGAGAGAATTTAATTAAATACGGAACTATCGTTGGATTGCAAAATATATATTTTAAAAAAGAAGTGTTGAAAAAATATAAGTTTGATATAAATAATAAATACTCAATGGATTATGAATTGTTAATGAGAATTTCTAGGGAAAATTATCTAAATTACTATGTAAATAGTATTGCTACAATAAATATTCAAGATGAGAATATTACTGAATTAAAACGAATAGACCAAGACAAAGAGGCTCAAAAAATAGCTTGGATGTATTGCAATAATTTAAAAGATAAGATTCTTCTTTTTAGAAGAATTATTATTTCCAA
>JAJRZB010000263.1 GCA_024275455.1 Bacteroidota bacterium
AGATTCTTTTGGAACATATTTTAGAGTAATTATTCTTATTACCTCAATTTTAATAATTTTCTTTTCAAAAGCTTCAAGTGAAATTCAGAAAATATCAGATCGAACTGGAGAATACTATACATTAGTTTTCGGGATGATTCTCGGAATGCTTTTTATGGTTTCTGCATCCGATCTAATAATGATTTATATTGCCGTTGAATTACTTTCGCTATCTTCGTATGTATTAGCAGGTTTTACTAAGTTAAGAGATAGAAATAGTGAAGCCTCCCTAAAATATTTGATTTACGGTGCAGCTTCGTCAGGATTAATGCTTTTTGGTATGTCAATTATTTACGGTTTAACGGGAACTACAAATTTATTAGCAATAAATGACGTTCTACAAAGTGTAAATCCAAACACATTAGCTTTTTCATTTGCGATAATTTTAATTTTTGCCGGAATAGGTTTTAAAATTTCTGCAGCACCTTTCCATTTTTGGACACCGGATGTTTACGAAGGTGCCCCAATTGCAATTACAGCATTTCTTTCCGTAGCCAGTAAAGCTGCCGGCTTTGCTTTACTAATTAGGTTTATTAAAGCAACATTTTTAATTAATGATGTTGACGGCAATTGGGTTCTTATTCAAAGTTTTGACTGGCAGGGATTTATTATTGTTATATCTATTTTAACAATGACTCTTGGGAACTTTGCCGCAGTCTGGCAAGATAATCTAAAAAGAATGCTAGCTTATTCAAGTATTGCCCACGCCGGTTATATGCTGTTAGGTATTGCAGTCATTTCAAATCAAGGCATACTTGCCGTAATGATTTATTTTATGGTTTATCTGTTAATGAATATCGGAGCATTTTATATTGTTATGTTAATAGCCAACAAAATAAAATCAGAGAATATTCATGATTATAATAAGCTTGGCTATGCTTCTCCTTTTCTTGGAGTAAGCCTTGCAATATTTTTAGTTTCTTTAACAGGTCTACCACCTACTGCCGGATTTATTTAGAAATTATACATTTTTATTTCTCTAATTGATGCACAAATGATTATTGTTGCGGTAATAGCAGTTTTAAACAGTGTAGTATCTCTTTATTATTACATACGAGTATTAAAACATATGTTTATTAGTGAATCTGAAGGTGAGCTTCCCGAATTAAAAGTTACTGCTCCGCAAATGGTATTTGTTTTAATCCTACTTGTACCGACTCTTCTTTTTGGAATTTATTTTACTCCATTGGTTAGTTTTGCAGAAAACTGTCTATCAATTTTAATAAAATAATTTTAGTAATTATTATTAAAAGCCCAACTTTTAAAAAAGTTGGGCTTTTAATTTTCTCTTGTTTCTTGTATTTTTCTTCAGTATTTTTATATCCGATATAAATAGTCGTATTTTATGATAAAAATCTCAAAATCCATAGAGTATTCAATATTGGCACTACAATATATTTCTGATAATGAGCTGTTTACAACTGTTAATAGTAGAAAAATATCAAACGAATTAAAAATTCCTTATGATCTTCTTTCTAAATTATTACAAAAATTAACAAAACAAGGAATTATCAAATCGCAGCAAGGTAAATATGGCGGATATAAAATGCTGATACCATCACATAAATTAACTGTTCTAAATATTATTAATGCTTTGGATGAAAATGTTCAATTAACTAACTGTACTTTTGATAGTGCAACTAAAGATGATTGTGGAAGGATAGAAAACTGTAATATCCGCTCCCCTTTTTGGAATTTACAAAATAAGATCAATAATATTTTTGAATCTGTAACACTTAAAGAATTAACAAATTAAAAGGAGGCTCCGAAAAACTTTTTAAATCATTTTATGAATTTCGGGTAAAAGGTTTTTTGAGAATAATTATGAATCATTTACAACATTTATTAGATAACAAGCAAGGATTTTTTAGTTTTATGCAACAACAATATCCCATTATGTTTCATTCAAATGTTTTCTTTCGTGATATACAATATGCTATTCTATCTTATTTTGAATTGAAAGAATCCCCACTTACTTATTCTAAAGCTGAAGACGTAGCAATAGATTTTATCAATAAACTTGTTGAGTCGGAAGAATTTTCGCCAATTGATAATAAGACTTGGAAAGTAAACTTTGAAATTGGAAGTAAAAATGAACCGGAAAAAGTGGAAGAGGTAAATAATGAGTAACTCAGTCAATACAAGTCAGACTATTACTATAACTGAAAAGGCTTTAAAACAGGTACAACAAATTATGAAAGAAAATAATATCCCGGAAAATTATGCTTTAAGAGTAAGTGTTAAAGGTGGGGGATGTTCAGGATTTACATATAATATGGGATTCGATGGAAATGAAAAAGACGGAGATACTTTTTTTGAACATGATAAACTAAAAATAGTAGTAGACGGAAAAAGTCTTTTTTATTTGATGGGAACTCAGTTAGATTATAGCGACGGTCTAAACGGAAAAGGTTTTATTTTTAACAATCCAAATGCTTCCAGTACTTGCGGGTGCGGTGAGTCATTTGGTGTATAGAATTATCAACTTAAACGAAAGGAAGAAATACTATGAGTAAATTTGAATTACCAGCATTACCATATGCTTTTGATGCTTTAGAACCGCATATTGATGCGAGAACAATGGAAATCCACCATGGAAAGCATCATAATGGTTATGTTACTAACTTAAACAATGCTGTTGCTGGAACTGAATTAGAAGGGTTATCATTTGAAGAATTAATGAGTAATATTTCTAAATATCCTGTAGCGGTAAGAAATAATGGCGGTGGACATTTTAATCACTCATTATTCTGGACTATTATGGGTCCTAATAAAGGAGGAACTCCAACGGGTGAATTGGCAACTGCAATTGATTCTGCATTCGGTTCTTTCGATTCATTCAAATAACAATTTTCTAAAGCTGCAGCAACAAGATTTGGCTCCGGTTGGGCTTGGTTAATTGTTTCCGATGGCAATTTAGTCGTTACATCAACTCCAAATCAAGATAATCCGACAATGGATTTGGCTGAAGTAAAAGGCACTCCTATTTTGGGCATAGATGTTTGGGAACACGCATATTACTTGCACTATCAGAACAGAAGACCAGATTATATTTCTGCTTTTTGGAATGTAATTGATTGGGATGCTGTGGCTGAACGTTTTGCAAATGCCAAATAGTTTATTTAACAACAAAGGGTTAAGCTATTTCTCTTAACCCTTTTAATTTTCTATTCATACACTATCTTTTCTATTTATAATTTGAAAACAGGATATACCACTTTTTAGAAGAAAATTGCTAACCCAAGATTAACGGAATTACCTTTTATAAAAAACGAATTAGTTTTACCATCTTTTCTAAAAGTAATTTCTCTATTTTCCTCATTGTAAATTTTACTTTCTATCTTTGAATAATCAGATTGTAAAGAGAATATTGAAAGACTATATTCTCCCGATAAAATAACATTTTCTGCTAATCTATATTCTACACCCGAAACTATTTCAAGTCCGTAACTTAGATATTCAGAATTAAATACATAATTTATATTATACAATTTGGTAGGAGTATTATTAGTTTTCTTTTTAATCGAGTAAGAAATAAAAGGTCCTGCACCAATCAAAAACGAAAACTTCTTATAGTGTACAATATTTGTTAAATATTGAACCGAAAATTTAATCTGAGAAATATTATCTATGTCACTCTCATTAGCAACTGTCGAATCAATTATTTGTGTAAAAACATCTTCAGTATTAATGAAAACGGGGCTAACCCCAAATCTTAAACCTGAATTAGAGTTTAATAAATAACGATAAGAAAAAGTATAATTATCAAATTTGCTCAATTTCAAAAAATTTTCTATTTGAAATTGAATGCCATGTTTGAGAAGGCTATCAGCATTTTCTTGAGCAATTGATGGAGCAACAAAAGAAAATAAAAGAATCAAAAAAGAAATGATTTTAATAACAATAAAGTATTACTGTAGAATAGTTTAAAACAACTTTAACAAAAGATTATGCTTTTAACAATCAGGTTAAATAAGCTCAGTAAATCACACAATATTAGTCCAAACTATATATGCTTGTTTGAAATCTTAAGCCTGTTCAATGCCCTCTTCAAAGCTAATTCCGCTCTCAGATCGTCAATATCAGGGTCTCTTCTTTTCTTCAATCTTTCTTCGGCTCGTTTTTTAGCCTCTTCAGCTCGCTTAATATCAATTTCATCAGCTTTTTCAAGAGATTCGGCAAGGATTATAATTTTATTATTGGAAACTTCTATTGTTCCGCCGCCGGTTGCAAAATCCAATTTATTTCCGCCTTCTTCTTCAACTTTTACCTCTCCAATTTCTAAAGAACTGATAATTGGAGCATGATTAAAAAGTACCTGGAAATTCCCTTTGGAACCGGGAACAGTAACTGAAACAACATTTCCTTTATAACCGATTTTACTCGGAGTGATTATTTCTAATTGTAATTCTTTCATAGATTATTTCATATTCTTAGCTTTTTCAACTGCTTCTTCAATTGTACCAACATACATGAAAGCCATTTCCGGTAAATCATCATGTTTCCCTTCAAGAATTTCTTTAAAGCTCCTAATTGTATCTTCTAATTTAACATATTTACCCGGGAATCCTGTAAATTGTTCAGCAACATGGAAAGGTTGACTTAAGAATCTTTGAATTCTTCTGGCTCTTCTAACAATAACTTTATCTTCCTCAGAAAGTTCATCCATACCGATAATATTAATTATATCTTGTAAATCTTTGTAAGCTTGTAATATTTCTTTTACTTGGCTGGCAACATAGTAATGTTCTTCACCAAGAATTCCTGGTTCAAGTATTCGCGAAGTTGAATCCAAAGGATCCACAGCAGGATAAATACCTAACTCAGAAATTTGTCTACTCAAAACTGTTGTAGCATCCAAATGAGAAAAAGCCGTTGCCGGAGCAGGATCTGTTAAATCATCTGCGGGAACGTAAATAGCTTGTACCGAAGTAATTGAACCTTTATCGGTTGAAGTAATTCTCTCTTGAAGTTCACCCATTTCAGAAGCTAAGTTTGGCTGGTAACCTACCGCTGAGGGCATTCTTCCTAACAAAGCACTCACTTCAGACCCGGCTTGAGTAAAACGGAATATATTATCAATAAATAATAGAACGTCTCTTTCTTCAACATCTCTAAAATATTCTGCAATTGTCAATCCGGTTAGCCCAACTCTTAATCTGGCTCCAGGAGGTTCATTCATTTGTCCGAATACCAACGCAGTTTTATCAAGTACACCAGATTCTTTCATTTCACGCCAAAGATCGTTACCTTCTCTGGTTCTTTCTCCTACACCGGTAAATACTGAATATCCACCATGCTGAGATGCAATATTATGAATTAACTCCTGAATAATTACGGTTTTACCAACACCCGCTCCACCAAATAATCCGGTTTTACCACCTTTAGAATAAGGCTCAAGTAAGTCAATCACCTTTATCCCGGTTTCAAACATTTCTTGAGTGGTTGTAAGGTTTTCAAATTTTGGGGCATGGTGATGAATCGGGGCCTTTTGTTTAGTTTTAATTTCGCCTAATCCGTCAATTACTTCACCTAGCACATTTATAAGTCTTCCTAAAGTTTCAGGTCCAACAGCAACAGAAATGGGTTCGCCCATATCAATTGCTTTCATTCCTCTAACTAAACCGTCGGTTATATCCATCGCAACAGTTCTTACTCTATTTTCGCCAAGATGTTGCTGCACTTCTAAAGTTAGTACAGATTTCCCATCGGAATTTTCCAGAGGGATTTGAATAGCATTATAAATTTCGGGAAGTACTCCATCAGCAAAATCAATGTCTACGACGGGTCCAATTACTTGTACAATTGTTCCTTCGTTACTTGCCATTTTTCTCCTTTTTGAAATTAAAACAATTAATAAAGTTAATTATTCTTTTATAATTATTCAATTAGATGATGTTAAAATTTACTTTATCAACAACATTTTTTTACTTAAAATATTTACTCCTGCTTTCAATACATATGCATAAAATCCTGATGATAAATCCGAACCGTCAAAATTAACTTTATAATTGCCCGGTTTTTGATTTTCGTCTACCAATGTTGCTACTTCATTACCTAGAATATCATAAATTTTTAATTGTACTTGAAGAGACGTTGTACCCGACATCTCGAATGCTGGTACTGTATATTCTATTCTTGTACTCGGATTAAAAGGATTTGGATAATTTTGCTTAAGTTCAAAGTTATTATTTAAAACTTTATTACTAATTACAGAAGTAACATTTTGGATTTCAAAATCAGCATAAACAGGTAAATGATCTGATGAGTAATATAAAGCAGTTGCAACTTCATCCGAAACAACCGCATTTGGTAAATCGATTAATGCTTTATTTAAATGATTTCCATCATTACCTAAAGTTGTGTAAGATTTTGGAATGTAAAAAACACTTCCCGAGTCTATAACAGCTTGAGAGACCAGAATAAAATCAAATCTATCATCCAGCCCGCCGGTTGAGCCTTCATCCGCAAGATTAGTTGTTCTGGTTGATTGAGTATGAATTCCTCTATATGAAGAGTTATTATGCCAATACCCTATTTTATTAATAGGATCTAAAAAATATCCGCTATTTGTCTGGTTTATAAGTTCCTGAAAAGCGGGTTCACCGGAATTATAAAAGTTAAAATCACCAACAACCATATAATTTGCATCCACGGGCAATTTATCTGTTACTTTTCTTAATTCTTTAACTTCCGCTAATCTTTTTTGTTCATTTGTAGTTCCCGAACTTGCCTTTAAATGAACAGAATAAATTATGAGCGTATCTCCTGTAGGTTTATATTCCATTGTAAGTTCAGAAATATTTCTTAAAGATGTATAAATTGGAATATTGCTGATAAAATTAAATTTAGTATGTTTAAAAAATATGGCATTATCAGTATCAAACCCATCTATAAATCCACCTGCTGTATAACTCGTATCCAGAACTTGTTCATGAAAAAGAGTTACTCCATATATCGATTCTATTTCTTGTACTACTAAAATATCCGGATCAGCTTCTGCAATTACTTTCTTAAAGTAAGGATTTCTTGTAGTTGGAATTTTGCTTGGATAATTCAATATATTATATGTCATTACTCTAAAATTTTCCTGAGCAGTAGTAATGTTTGTAGAGATCAGAATTAAAACAATAAAAACTATTTTATATAAATTTTTCATAATTAATTAATTTCCGTTGAAAGTATAAATCTGAGTATTCTGTTATTGTAAGTATCTAAAACGTACAATGTTCTATCGTGATATGCAACAGCATGCGGAGAAGAAAAAAGTTCAGAACCGCCGAAAGATTCCAATTCATCTCCAAAACTGTTAAATTTAAATACGCTGTCTTTTTCTGCATCTGCAACAAAGATATTATTTGCATCATCTAAAGCAACATCTTCAGGCTGCCCGAATTTGTTTACAGTCATTAAATCGGAAGAAAAAGCTCCTAATTTTGTTCTGTATCCGGCAAAATCGGGTGTTACTACAAATTCCAGCCATTGTACTTTAAAACTGTTTTTACCTATTAGAGTTAATATTATATCCGTACTCTTGTTAGGGAAAGATGTAAGCGAACTAATTTGATTAGCCGATAAAAGTCCGGTACCTTCGGCTTCTAAGCCAGGGACTTTTCCAATTACCAGTGAATCATTTTCAACATACTGCAAAGTTAAAATTGCATTATCCCTATCAATAGGATTTGAATTTGACGGACCTTTTCTTGAGACATAAAGCGAGTTATCGGAAAAAGAACAAACTCCGGTGTAAAACCTGTCTGTTCTGTTAAAAGCAAACGGATCAAGTTTAGGATTTTGAGGAAGAACTCTTACTATTGTTGTATTGTTCAAAATATGACCTGCAGCTACCATATCAATTTTATAAAGAGCACTATATGTAAGGTTTTCACCGCTGATTGTTGTATCAAATTCAGCAACTACAAAAAGTTCTAGTTTATAGTTTTGTGCAATTGATGTTGGTCTCTTAATAGATTTTTCACCTAAAAATTGTCCGGAAATATCCAACATAACCACTCTGTTATTTTCTGTATCAGCTATATAAATAAATGGTTCACGTCCAACGATCATATCTTGAGGTTTGTTAAAACCTTCCCAAACCGGTGACTGTTGTATATAAACAGTATCGCCGATATTGTCTTGTCCATTATTTATTGAATTTGTTGCTTCGGTTAAATCAAATTTATCTGTGCATGAAAATGCAAAAAGTGTAATAATAAAATAAATGCTGTAAAGCATAAGGATTTTAGTTGGACTGTCGGTACGAGAAGTACTTTTTACAACGAAGTAATCTCTAAAATAATTAAATAGTTTAACAGATTGCTTCGAAAAAAACTCTTGCAATGACACAACCTTTTCAAATAAATTATATTTTTCTTTGTATTTCATAATACCAAATTATAAACCGAGAATTATAGAAAATCTATGAACTGAGCCAAGTCTTTCAAAATTTTAGAAAGAATAATCGAAAGTAAATGATGCTAAATCCAAATCCATTTTTACTCCCGCACCGAGTGATATATTTTGTTCTTCTACATTAAATTTATACCCGCCTCTTAAAAAGAACATTTCTTTCCAAGCATACTCAACACCCGTTGAAACATTTTCACTGTTATCATTGGGGTGATTCAATTGTATTGATGATGTTATTCTATGATTCTCTGTTTCATAAGGCTCAAGCGCAAACCCAATTCTAAACATTGTTGGTGGAGAAAAAGACTGCCAATTACTATTTCCCTTCCACCAAATAATTTAACTTTACCGTCTAAAGAAAGCTCATTCCCAAAATTACTAATTGTAACTGCAAATCTTGTTGAACCTAATCCTGTCCAATAATAAGTTCCTAAATCTATTAATACGCCTCTCATTTTTAGCTTATCTAAAGTTTCCTCAAGATATCTTACTGTTGCACCAAAACTAAATTGCTCGGTCATCTTTCTTGCATATGAAACTGAAATTGCAAAATCCCCGTAAGAAAAATATTCGCCTGTACCAAAAGGATTTACTTCGGTTGTTACTTTCATATCTTCCATGTGCAAAGCTGATAGAGAAACTCCTAAAACATCATTTGAGGATAAGTGGTATGCCGCACCAAAAAATTCATGCCCGATATCTACAATCCAAGAATTATGAGAAAACATAATTTGATTTTCATCTGTCTGAACTAAACCTGCCGGGTTCCAATAAAGTGCCGAAACATCATTTGCTATGGCAATAAATGCTTCCCCCAACGAGGCAGATCTTCCACCAACTCCAATTTTTAAAAATTGTGCCGTGGAAATTCCGGCTCTTTGTCCGCCTAATGTTGGAAAAAGTTGTGCTTTTGTTTCACCAACAAAAATTATTAACGATATGATTAGTAATATCTTTTTCATTTAAAATTATTTTAAAGCTTTTGTCGTCATATCGAAGAAGTTTGTTTTTTGCTCCGTTAGCAAACGGATGAGATATCTCATACTATTAACCTTTGAGATTTCTCACCTAACAAAAAACATTAGATTCGAAATGACAATTTTTAATTCTCTATTTTAATTACATTAAAATCTTAAGCTTACTCCAAATTTTATATTTCTACGAGTTAAATACCTAGCTGGATTAAACGGATAAGGAGATAACGGTGCTTGTAAATCCGGATAATTAGGATCATTCCAAGTTGAGGGAGTCGGATCCCCAGCTTCATAAGCTTTGCCGGTAACCGGGTTAATAATTGCAGAATTTTTAGTATCCAGCAAATTGTTTATTTCTATTGATAACACAAAGTTTAATCCGTAAAATTTTATATACTTTTCGATGTTCATATCAATCCAGAACCAGTTATCTCCAACTTTTCCCAATCTGTTTGTTCTATCGTAAGCATATTCAGGGCGTCCGTCAGTATCATAATTATTGGTAAAAATATAAGGTGTGTATCTTCTTCCCGATTGATAAAAAACACGTGTATAAATATTTATATCATCTAAAACACCGTGACCAAAATTAAATAACGGTTTCCCTTTTTCGATATAAAAATTAAAACTGCTGTTAATGGTAACTGGTCTATCCCACGACATATATTCTTCTTTGATTGACTCATCCAAATCACCGCGTAAAATTAAAACACCTTGTTCGGCAGAAGAACTTTTACCGGTAACAATAGCATATGAAAAAGAAATCATTCCGTTAAACCAATTTCCTATTCTCTTTTTATATTCAAATTCCAAACCTCTGGATTTTGCATAATCTAAATTAGCATAAGTTGTAAACGATTGAGTTGCAAAACGTGCAGAGGTAATTTTGGCGGTTCTTGTACGAACATAATCGAATATATCTTTATAGTAAGCCGTAACTGTTAAAACATCATTATTAGTAAATTGGTTCTTAATTCCCAATTCATAAGCTACTGTAGTTTCCGCATCCAAGTTTGGATTGCCAAAACTTTGAAATGATGATTGAGCATTTGTCGGACTAAG
>JAJRZB010000264.1 GCA_024275455.1 Bacteroidota bacterium
ACCAGTGGAATAAAATATATGTTTTCTAATCCTCAGAAAGGGAGTGCTTGTAAGCGTATGAATTTGTTTTTGCGCTGGATGGTAAGAAAAGATGAACTTGATTTTGGTTTATGGAACGAAGTAAGAGCAAATCAACTAATTATACCTGTAGATACACACGTTGCAAAGATTTCGAGAAAATTAGGACTTACAACGAAACAAACAATTTCCTGGAAAATGGCTGAGGAGATAACTGAAAACTTACAAAAATTTGATAAAAATGACCCAGTAAAATATGACTTTGCAATTTGTCATATTGGAATGCGAAAAATAAGGTTTTAAATTAAAGAAAAGATTAATATAGTATTGTTCTAAATAACTTTATTAATTTAATTGCATTAAAACACGTAAAATAATATATTTACGCTTGTTTTATTTTAGATATAAGTTCTAAAAAAAATTGAAGAACCTTTTTTGCCGGGGTGGCGGAATTGGTAGACGCACTGGACTTAAAATCCAGTGGGAGGTATCTCCCGTGCCGGTTCGAGTCCGGCCCTCGGTACAAGGTTTTCAATTTATACATATTTTATTGAGTTTATCAAACTGGGTTCTTAGCTCAGTTGGTTAGAGTGTCTGCTTGACATGCAGAAGGTCAGAGGTTCGAATCCTCTAGAACCCACAAGATTCGGAGTTTGCTCCGTTTTTTTTTAAAGTAAATATGATGAATAGAATAACTATTACATTTCCTGATGGATCGACAAAAGAATTTGAGCCTGGTATAACTCCATTTCAAATTGCCGAATCAATTTCTCCTCGATTAGCTGAAGAGGTTTTAGTTGCAAAAGTTGATTCTAAATTAGTTGATATTAATTCAGCGATAAATTCAGATTCTTCAATCCAGTTATTTACTTTTAAAGACGATGTGGGCAAGCATACATATTGGCACTCAACTTCTCATTTAATGGCTCATGCAATTCAATCTCTTTTTCCTGAAGCAAAGTTTGGCGTTGGTCCGGCTATTGAAGGTGGATTTTATTATGATTTTGATATTAATACCAAACTTACAGATGAAGATTTGGTGAAAATTGAAAATAAAATGATGGAACTTGCCAAAGAAGATAAACCATTTGAAAGAAGAGAATTGAGTAAAAGTGAAGCATTGGAATTTTTTACTAAAGCGGATGACCAATATAAGCAAGAAATTATAAGCGAACTTGATGAAGAAAATGAAGTAATAAGTTTATATCACGAAGGAGATTTTACCTATCTCTGTACCGGCCCTCATATTCCTTCAGCAGGTAAAATTAAGTATGTGAAACTGCTAAATATTTCCGGTTCTTATTGGAGGCGTGATGAAAAAAGGCAAAGTCTTCAGAGAATTTACGGAGTCTCTTTTCCAAAGAAGAAGATGTTGGAAGACCATCTCCATTTGTTGGAAGAAGCAAAAAAAAGAGATCATAGAAAATTAGGGAAACAACTTGGGTTGTTTAGCATCCAAGAAGAATCGGGTCCCGGACTTATTTATTGGCATCCCAAAGGAGCCAGTATAAGAAATACCGTAGAAAATTTTTGGAGAGAAGCTCACATTAAAAACGGCTATGATTTGGTTTATTCTCCACATATAGGAAAAAGTTGGCTTTGGGAAACAAGCGGACATTTATCTCACTTTAAAGAGAACATGTTTGCACCGATGAGTATTGATGAACAAGATTACTATGTTAAACCGATGAACTGTCCGTTTCATATTTTAATGTATAAATCCGATTTACATTCGTATAGAGATTTACCTTTAAGATGGGCGGAACTTGGTACTGTTTACAGATATGAAAAAAGCGGTGTACTTCACGGGCTATTGAGAGTTAGAGGATTTACTCAAGATGATGCTCACATTTTTTGTACGCATGACCAAATTGAGGAGGAAATTATTGAAGTTATTCGTTTCTCTTCTTATATTTGGAGTTCTTTTGGTTTTGATCAATTAAAATATTACATTTCTACAAAACCTGAGAAAGCAGTTGGTGATGATGATCTTTGGGATAAAGCTATTCACTCTTTAGAGAATGCAATGAAATCTCAAGATTTAGAATATGAAGTTGATGAGGGCGGAGGAGCGTTTTACGGTCCTAAAATTGATATTAAAGTAAAAGATGC
>JAJRZB010000265.1 GCA_024275455.1 Bacteroidota bacterium
ATTAGGGGTGTAATTGGTCCTAGCGCTTCTGTATGGACGGCCTTTGTTTTTACCTTTGCTTTACTTGGATTTATTGCCTTTGTAGCTTTACTTTGGGGTCTTTCCAGACTTAGTTTAGATCTTTCAACTGATATACTTTGGCTAGTTCCTGTTTCGCTTCTTTTAATTTTTGGTATTTACATGATAGCAAGAGTTGGTCAGCAGCTTAGTAAAAAAGAGGTACAACTGTTAAAAAAGTTTGTTGAAGAAACTTTTAACAA
Source organism: Bacteroidota bacterium (assembly GCA_024275455.1). Lineage (GTDB taxonomy): Bacteria > Bacteroidota > Ignavibacteria > Ignavibacteriales > Melioribacteraceae. The sequence goes on from JAJRZB010000265.1 coordinate 261, forward strand.
TTAGGTGAGTTTTTTTAAAAAACAGATTATTTATAACCTATGTAAATAAAACGCAGATTACTCTAAAATGTTATTTCCTGAACACGCAATCTGCGTTACATAAAATTTAATTTATTTCTCTGCTACCTTTTCTACTCTTCCGCCTAAATGTTTAGCAAAGAATTTTTCCATTTCTCTATTGAATTCAAATCTGTTTTCTTCGTTTCTAAATCCATGACCTTCATTTTCCTTAACTAAATACGGAACTTCAATACCTCTGTCTTTAAGAGCTTTAACCATTTGATCCGATTCATCTTTATTAACCCGGGGATCTTGCGCCCCTTGTACAATTAACAACGGAGCTTTGATTTGATCAACATGATAAACCGGGGAAGCTTCGTAAAGCAATAATGAATCGGTTTTGGGATTACCAACCATCTCATAAAACATTTCCAAATAAGGCTTCCAATAAGGCGGAATTGTATTCATAAAAGTAAACATATTTGATACACCGACATAATCAACACCGCAAGCATAAAGTTCCGGAGTAAATGCCAAACCGGCAAGAGTTGCATAACCTCCGTAGGAACCGCCGAAAATTCCTACACGTTTCGGATCGGCAATTTCTTGTTTAATTAACCAATCAACTCCGTCCGAAATATCATCCTGCATTTTTTTACCCCACTCTTTAAAACTAATTTCCCAGAATTCTCTTCCGTAACCGGTAGAACCTCTAAAATTCATTTGAAGAACCGCATAACCTCTGTTTGCTAAAAATTGCACTGTGGGATTAAAACCCCAACTATCTCTTGCCCAAGGTCCGCCGTGAGGATGAATGACCACCGGAAGACTTTGTGCTTCTACTCCAACCGGTAATGTTAAATATCCGTTTATTGTTAATCCATCTCTGCTTTTGTAAGAAACAGGTTTCATCTCTGCCATATAGTTTTCATTTAACCAAGGACTGACTTCTACCAATTTTGTTAATTTTTTAGATGGAACATCATACATATAATAAGCACCGAGAGATCTATCGCTATATGTTCTTACTAAAAACTTATCTTCATTTTTATTTTCACTTGTTATAACAAATTCGTAACCGTCAAGTTTTTTACTTAAATCATCAAAAATGTTTTTTGTTTCATCATCAAATATTTTATATTCTCTTTTCCAAGTAGTAAAGGATACGCCTTGAATTTTCTTGTTCTTTTTTGAGTAAAAAAGGTTGTACACATCAACTTCCGGATGTTCATAAATTACTTCCAACTCTTTATTGTTAACCAAATCATATTTAACAATTGCCTGCTTATCTCTTCCGAGGTTTGATGAAGCATAAACATTTTTGTTATCAAAGGTGAAAAACAAAGGACTAAGTGTTTCTTTAAAGTTTGTTGTAAGTACGGTTTTAAAATCTTCATCCTCGTTATCTCTGTAAAGTATTGAAGTATTAACGCCGTCTGTTGCCATTGCAATTCTTAGTTTACCGTTATGATCTGTTTGCCAACCTGTA
>JAJRZB010000266.1 GCA_024275455.1 Bacteroidota bacterium
AGCATTGTATCGAAGTAAAATCCTTTAAGATTTATATCATATTTCTTTAGCACGGCAATATCGTATTTACCGTTTTGGCAAATCTTCTTGATATTGCTATTTTCAAACAGAGGTTTAAAAAGTTTTATAAAATCATGTACACTTATTCTGTCGGATAAATCATTATCAAACAGCCCAGTGCTTTCCAAGAAAGGATTAGTAGGGATAAAATAAGCTTCACCTTTTTTTATACAAAAAGATGCTCCTGCTAAATTAACTTCAAAAACATTTAAAGAGTCGGTTTCGGTATCAAAAACAAATTCTTTCGAATTATTTAATATTCGCAGTAAATTTTTTACACCTTTTATAGTATTAACAAGATGATATTTAACTTTATTTTTATCGAAAGAGGAGAGTGTACTTTCTTCCAAAGACTCTTCTTCTTGATGCTCTGAGTTATACGCTTTTTTAACCTTAGTTAATAATGTTTTAAAATCCAGTTCGTTAAAAATTGATTGAAGCTTTGTATAATCGGGTTCAGTAATTCCGTTCGAGAAATTAAAGTCCATATCAATATCAGTAACAATAGTTGCAAGCTTTTTCGAAAGAAATGCGTTCTCCTTATTTTCTTCAAGTTTATTTCTTATTGCCTTTCGTTCAATATTATCAAGGTTTTCATAAATCTGTTCCAAAGTTCCGAATTGTGAAATTAACGGTTGAGCAGATTTTGGCCCAATACCCGCAACTCCGGGAATGTCATCGGAAGAATCCCCGACAAGGGCTAAATAATCAACCATAAATTTCGGTTCAAAACCGTAATCTTTAACTGCCTTTTCTAAATCTGTAATAATTAAGTCTTCCGAAGATTTTCCGGTTTTAATAAGCTTTGTATTCTCTGTAATTAATTGAACATAATCTTTGTCGGGAGTAACTGCAAAAGATTCCATGTTTTTTTCTTCGGCAATTTTTACGGCTGTACCTATGATATCATCGGCTTCGTAACCGGGATATATATATAAAGGAATATTAAAAGCCTCAACTAATTCCTTAATTCTATTAATTTGCGGAATCATATCATCCGGCATAGCAGCTCGCGATGATTTATATCCCTCGTAAATTTCATGTCGGAATGTTTTTTCTTTTGAATCAAATGCAACAGCAAGATAGTTTGGTTTTGTCTGTTCTATCACTCTAATTAGTTGAGTTAAAAATCCGTAAACAGCCGATGTAGGCTCACCTTTCGAACTTTTTAAAGGACGATTCATAAAAGCAAAATAAGCTTTGTAAGCCATTGCCATTGCATCTATAATCACAAACTTTGTTTTGGGCATAATAATTTATCCTACTTTTTAAACAGAATTGTAATAAATTTATTGATCTGAAATATAAAGACTTTCGAACAATAACTTTGAACAAATTATGAAATTAATTTTAGCAGGACTATTATCTTTACTTATTTTGCTTTCTACTTCTTGCAACACTAACAATATTAAAGAAGATGTTTCTGTAAACGAAATATATGTTGCAAATTGGAATGTTGAGAACTTATTTGATACTGTAGACGACCCGGATAAAAACGACCAGTGGTTTTTACCAAGCAGTGAAATAAATTGGGACGAAGCAAAACTCGAAAAAAAATTAGCAAACCTTGCACGGGTGTTTAAGTATATGAATGACGGAAAAGGACCGGATATACTTGCTATTGAAGAGGTTGAGCATGAAAATCTATTATATAGGTTAATAGAAGAATTTATTAAGGATGAAAAATATGAAATCGCATATTCTGAATCCCCCGATAACCGTGGGATTGATAATGCTTTAATTTTTAACAGATAAATTTTTGATTTAGAATCTTCGGAACCGGTAATAATTAATTTAAGTGATGACAAAATTACAAGAGATATTCTCTTTGTAAAACTAAAATTAAGAAGTAATGAGGAAGTATTAAATATTTTTGTAAATCATTGGCCATCAAGCAGAAGAGGACTAAAAGAAACCGAGAAATACAGAATTCAAGCCTCAGAGACTTTAATTAAGGAAATCAACAAACTTGATCCAAAATCAAAAATAATTATTCTTGGAGATTTTAATGATTTACCTTCAAACCTTTCTATTTCAAAAATATTAAATGCTAAACCAATAGATTGTGATTCAAGCACTAATTCTGGTTCAGCCTTGTATAACTTGACTTATCCGCTCTTTCAAAAGGGGCAGGGGACTTATAAATATAGGGATCATTGTAATATGCTTGACCAAATAATAATTTCAAAAACATTATTAAATAGTGCGGGAGTTAATTATATTTGCAATTCGTTTGAAATTTTAAAACCTGGTTTTATAATCCAAAAAGAAGGGAAGTATGCTGGTACTGCCTTACCTACTTTTGGCGGAAGGAAATACTTAGGTGGATATAGTGATCACTTTCCAATTGGTGCAAAATTTAGAATAACAAATGATAAAAATAAAGCTTTGAGTCAACTAAAAATTCATTCTTGCTTAACAAATAATAAATTTTAAATTTGAATAGCGGGAAATTTACTTATTGACTTTTTTTTTGAGAATGCTTAACGTTAGTCAACATAATTTTGATATCTAACCAAAAGAAAAAAATATAACAAATTTCGGAGGAACCTTCGTATGCAAATTACAGCAGTATTAGGATCATTTTCCTATGTTTTAGCCCAAGCTGATTCAGGTGGTGCACTTACATATTTACAAGACAAATTTAACCAAGGCGGTGTGTTTATGTGGCCGATCCTAATTGTTTTGATTTTAGGTCTTGCATTTTCATTCGCTAAATTATGGTCTTTATCAAGATCATCCGTTAACACCAAAAAGTTTATTGTTGATGTTAAAGATAAATTAAGCAAAGGTGGTGTAAGTGAAGCAATGAAATTATGCGAAAACACACGAGGATCTATTGCATCAGTTTTTCATGCAGGACTTTTAAGAGCCGATGAAGGTGTTGAAGCTGCAGAAAAAGCTATTATGACATACGGTGCTATTGAAATGAGCTTTTTAGAAAAAGGTTTAATTTGGATATCACTTTTCATTAGTGTTGCACCTATGCTTGGTTTTACGGGAACAGTAATGGGTATGATTGGTGCATTTGATGATATTGCTGCCGCAAACCAAATGTCACCGGCTATTGTTGCTAGTGGTATTTCAGAAGCATTGTTAACAACTTTATTCGGATTAGTAGTTGCTATTATTCTCCAATTCTTCTATAACTATTTTGTTTCAAAAGTAGACAAAATTGTTGGTGATATGGAAGAAAGTTCTATTGAACTTATTGATACACTTTACGACTTAAAAAAAGCTAAATAAAACTAAGGTAGAGAATAAAAAATGGTTACTCTAAAAAGAAGAAAAAGAGAAGGCGGTGAGTTTTCTGCGGGTTCTATGGCAGATATAACATTCTTGTTACTTCTATTCTTTCTTGTTACCACAAATATAGACGTGGATACCGGTATAGGATTAGTTTTACCCGAGTATGTCCCTCCTGAAGAAAGAGTAGATACTCCAATTTCACCAGATAGACTGGTTGCAATTTTAGTTAATGCAAATGGAGATGTTCTTTTAAATAAAGAAATTATTGCAATTCCGCAAATTTCTGAAATATTAAAAGAAAAAATTAGAAGCAAAATTAATCTCCCTAAAAAGAAAAAATTAATCGTTTCGATTAAAGTTGATAGAGAGACAAATTATAACTTGTTTATGCAAACATTAGATCAAGTTGAAATAGCTTTTAAAGAGGTTAGGGAGGAATATTCCCTCGGTACATACGGTAAAAAAGTGAAAGATTTAACAGATGAAGAGTATAAAGACGTAAGAGCGAAAGTATTTAAAGTAGTTTCGTTTGCTGAACCAGAAGAAGTAAAATAGAAAATTAAGGATAATTTATAATGAAGTTTGAAAAAAAACGTGCAGAAACAAAGCAAGAAATTCCAACATCATCAATGCCTGATATTATCTTCATGCTTCTTCTTTTCTTTATGGTGGCAACAACCTTAAGAGAACAAGAAATTTTTGTAAAATTTGTACTTCCCGAGGCTGAGGCAGTGCAAAAGATTGAAAATAAAAGATTGGTCTCTTACATTTGGGTTGGTGATAATGAAAGAATACAAATTGATGATAATATTGTGCAGTTAAAACAAATTCAAAAAATTATGTACGATAAAAGAGTTGTTCTACCAAACGTTATTGTTTCATTAAGAGTAGATAAAAACTCCAGAATGGGTTTAATAACCGATATTCAGCAGAGATTAAGAAAAGCTGATGCCAGAAGGATAAATTATTCGGCAAGAGCTAAATTTTAGTAAATTTATATCAGACTTAAATTAGCAGGTTATTTTTATAACCTGCTTTTTTTTTAAATATTTTCAAATAGGTTTCAAATGAGTTTAAAAGACAAAATTAATTCTGACCTGAAAGAAGCCATGAAATCGAAAGATAAAATTAAGCTTAATACGATTCGTTCTATTAGAGCATTAATTTTAGAATTTGAAAAAAGTGGCTCCGGCAAAGAATTATCTAACGAAGATGAAATTAAGATGCTAAGTTCTGCTGCTAAAAAAAGAAGAGAAGCAATAGAACAATACAAAAATGCCGGTAGACTCGAATTAGCGCAAAGCGAACAGAAAGAATTGGAAGTAATTGAAGCATACCTTCCAAAACAACTTTCAGAAGAGGAAGTTTTAGAAAAAGTGAAATCTTTTGCTGCAGAAGTTGGAGCTGAATCTAAAGCTGATTTTGCCAAACTTATGCCTGTTGTCATGAAAAATCTTAAAGGTCAAGCTGACGGAAATTTGATACGGAAAATGGTTGAAAAAGTATTGGGATAAATTTTGAACTATTTAGATTATATTATAATAGCAATTATTTTAATTGGTTTTATACTTGGTTATAAAGACGGCATTATAAGAAAAATTATTGGTTTGGCTGGATTAATTGCAGCTATTTTTTTAGCCGTTACTTATTCAGGAACTTTGGGAGAGCAACTTTCTCCAATTTTTAACAATGAAAATTATCTTGCTAAAATTGTTTCAGGAATTTTAATATTTTTGGCTACAATACTTATTGTAGCAATTCTTAAAAGAGTAATTCATCCTGCAGATAAAGTAAATAAATTTGTTAATCAATTTCTGGGTGGTATTGCAGGAACAATTCAGTTAATATTTTTAACAAGTGTTCTTCTTTTATTATTAAATATTCTAAATTTCCCAAATGAAAAGGACAAGGAAAATTCTGTTTTGTATTCTACCGTTTACGGAATTTTACCCTCAACTATAGATTTAATTATCGGTTCTGATTTTAAGACAGAAGGATTTTTAAAAGATTATATTGAAAGCCAAAGTGATAAAGAAATTCCTGAAGAATTTACCGCCCCAATAGATTTAGATACTCTAAACTAAAATGATTACCTAAGAAATACTTGATAAACTTGAATACCGGAAGGTACTCTCATACATCTCTCGTTATGCATCAACCGAATTAGGTAAAATAAGCATTCTTAACATGAAACCTTTTACCTCCTTCGCTTTAGCCAGAGAAAGAGGATTACTTGTAAGCCAAGCAAAAGAAGTTCTAATTAATTTTGAGTATCCTCCAATTAGTTATTTATCCGATTTACGAGATGTGCTTGCAAAAAGTAGAATTGAAGGCGGAGTTTTAAAAAAAAGAGATATTCTTCAAATTTTAGAATTAGCACAAACTTCTCGCAAACTCTATTCATTTTTAAAATCAAATTCAAATCAGAATGAACTTTTTCTAAAATTCTCGGAAAGTTTTTTTATTGACAAAAACTTTGAATCATACTTAGCGAAAGTGTTTAACGATGCTGGTGAAATTAGAGATAATGCAAGCAAGAAATTAGCAGAAATCAGGAAAGAAATTATTCAAAGAAACAATAACCTTAAGCATGTTGTTGATAAAATTCTAAAAGGCTTAAGCAATTCCTATTTAGTTCAGGAAGAATATATAACTCAAAGGGACGGTAGGCTGGTTGTACCGATAAAAGCAGAGCATAAAAGACATGTTAAGGGTTTTATTCACTCGGAATCTAATACAGGTCAAACAGTTTATATTGAGCCGGAAGAAACCTTGGAGCTTAATAATGAAATTCTCACATTATCTTTTGCCGAGAAAAGAGAAATAGAAAAAATATTAAGGGAACTAACAAATCTCATCGGAAAAAATTCATATCAGCTTATAGCTGCCCTAGATGTAATAACTGAATTAGATATAATATTCTCAGCAGCAAAATATTCTATTGAAACAATTGGAGAGTTTCCAACAATTAACCAAACCGGGCAAATAAATATAATTGACGCTCGTCATCCAATTTTGTTAAAAAAATTAAGCAGAGATAAAACAATTCCGTTAAATTTTAAATATGACGGTAAAAATAAGGTTACTTTAATAACCGGTCCTAATGCCGGAGGTAAAACTGTAGTTCTGAAAACAATCGGTTTACTAACTGCACTTGTCCAATCCGGAATACACGTTCCAATTCATCCGGATTCTGAAATATTATTTTTTAATAAAATAATGTTAGACATAGGAGATGAACAATCCATAGAGGATGATCTTTCCACATTTAGCTCTCACTTGAACAATATTAAAAATATTATAAATTCAGCAGATGATAAATCACTTATTTTGATTGATGAAATTGGAACCGGAACAGACCCAAGTGAAGGAACTGCATTGGCAGCATCATTCTTAATAAATCTAGCTAAGAAAAACTCAATTGTTATTGCAACAACTCACCACGGTAACTTGAAGATAATTGCTTCG
>JAJRZB010000267.1 GCA_024275455.1 Bacteroidota bacterium
ATTCTGCTGATTCTGCATTTGTTTTAGAGCATAAGAAAGATTGTATTTTGTTTCCATATCATTCGGATTTAGCTTCAACGCCTCTCGATACGCAGCAATACTCTCTTTTAATTTTTGAGCTTTTAAAAACGAATTTCCTATATTATGAAATATTTGAGCCTTTGCTTCATTTGTTTCCGCTAAAGGAATTGAATTTTTAAACTCTTCCAAAGCCTCTTCAAATCTACCTTGCTTATAAATTGCATCGCCAAGATTAAACCTGGCTTCAAAATTTTCAACATCATTTTCAATGGCTTTCTTAAAATCTACCTCAGCATCAGCAAATTTATTTTCTTCATAAGCATCAACTCCATCGTTAACCAAACCCCTTGTAGATTGGGCAAAAGTAATTCCAGTAAAAATTAGTGTTAGAAATATATATTTAAGATGTTTCATTTTTTATTGTTTTTCCAATTTACTTTCAAATTTTTCAAAAAATTTGGATTTTCTTTCTTTAATAAATATCTCTATAAAAAGTATTAAAATTGCCGGAATTAAAAAGTAATAATATCTGTCTTCATATTCAGTAATTTTTGTTGCTCCAAATTCGGAACCTTCCAGGCTTGCCAAATCATTATATATCATTTCCAATTCATCATCTGTGTTAGAGCCTCTGTAATATTCTCCGTTACCCTTGCTGGTAATTTCCTGAAGCGTAGCTTCATCAAGTCTAGTTAGAACTACATTCCCGCTTCTATCCTTTTTATAACCGATTTGTTTACCTGATGAGTTATAAATTGGTATAGGAACTACTTGAGGAGAACCCAGACCAATAGCATAAAGTTTTACACCAAGGTTATTCGCTTCTTCAATAACTGAATCGATTTCACCCTCGTGATCTTCACCATCGGTTATTATTACAATTGCTTTTTGTGTTTCTTCATCTTTTTTAAAAGAGTTTAAAGCAAGTTTAATAGCCGGTCCTATTGCTGTACCGGGTTGAGGAACAGACTTAACACTTACAGCAGACAGAAACAAATTAGCGGCAGAATAATCTGTTGTAAGCGGAAATTGTATAAACGCTTTGCCGGAAAAAACAATTAACCCAATTCTATCACCTCTTAATTTTCTGATAAGTTTGGATATTTCATGTTTGGCTTTTTCCAATCTGCTCGGTTTAATGTCCTCGGCTTTCATACTTAAAGAAACATCTAGAAGGATGTAAACATCAATACCAACTTGTTTTACCTCTTCAATTTTAGAACCGATTTGGGGATTTGCTAATCCAAATATTAAAAGAACTATTGCAAAAACTATTAAAGCATTTTTTAACAATACTTTTACTTTACTTCGTAAAGGAAATAAGATTTTGTGCAGTTTTATATTTGCAAATTTTTCCAGCAACTGATTTTGGTTTCTTATTGAATACCAAATCAGTCCAATTATAACCGGTACAAAATAAAGTGCGTAAAGATATTCGCTATGTGCAAATCTAAACATAATAAGTTATGGTAATTTTCTTAAATAAGTTTTTGATAAAATCAGTTCAAGTAAAATAATTAACAGTCCGGCACCAAGCCATCCGTAAAATAATTCTTTTGCTTTTCTGTAACTTGTGACTTCAATTCTTGTTTTCTCAAGTTTATCAATTGTTTTGTAAATTTCTTCTAATTTTTTATTGTCCGTTGCTCTAAAATATTTGCCATCTGTAATTTCTGCAACTTCGTTAAGTGTTTTTTCATCAATATCAACCGGAACCATCTGGTATCTTTTACCAAAAGGTGTTTGGAACGGATAGGGTGCTTCACCTTGTGTTCCAACTCCAACAGTATAAATTCTTATTCCGAACTTTTTTGCAATTTGTGCCGCTGTGATAGGATCGATTTCTCCGCTATTATTTACTCCGTCGGTTAGCAAAATAATTACTTTACTTTTTGCTTCGCTATCCTTTAACCTGTTTACTCCGTTAGCAATAGCTGTTCCTATTGCCGTACCGTCTTCTATAATTCCGCTTTTTATCTCTTTAAGCAATCCTCTCAAAACAGGGTAATCAATAGTAAGCGGACATTGTGTAAAACTTTCTGCTGCAAATACTACAAGTCCGATTTTATCTGTTGTTCTTCCCGCCACAAATTCATCTATAACTTCCTTAGCAGCTTCCAAACGGTTTGGTTTTAGGTCTTCAGCAAGCATACTACCGGATATATCCAACAACATTGCAACATCAATTCCTTCCGTGTAAACATTTTCTCCTGCGGAAAATGATTGAGGTCTTGCTAATGCAACAATTAAAAGTCCTAACCCAATCAATCTTAAAATAAAAGGAAGATGTCGTAATCTTTCTCTTACAGTTGTTTTTAATTCTTTAAAAACCCCCAAATTGGAATAAGTAATAGCAGCGGAACGTTTTCTGTTTTGCCTCCAATACCAAAGCAAAACCAACGGTAACAATAATAATAAATACAAAAGATACGGATAAGCAAATGTGATATTATTAAACACTTCTTACTCCATTTTGTATTTCGTCATCCGGTTTAGTTTTTAAAACTATCTCATATGCTTGTTTCATCATCTCTTCGTTAACAGTTGGCAAGGGGACAAATTTTGCAAACTTTACCATATCCGCATTATTTAAAAATTTATTGGTTGTATCAATCATTTTTTGATTATCCATTACTCTATTAATAACTTTCATAGTTTCTGCGGAAGTCATTTCCAAAGAGTTAAAGTGATATCTATCTTCAAAATATTTTCTTATTATTCCGGTTAGTTCCGAGTGAAACTCTTTTACCTTTCCTTGCTGCCACAATTTTTTTGCCTTCAAATTATCAAGAGCTTTTAATGCTACCCTATGATACGGCATCGGTGGAACTCTTCTAATTTCCCGACTTTCCTCAACCGGCTTTTTGAACTTTTTATACAAGAAATAAGCCAGCAAAGAGAGTAAAAGAATTATAATAATTACCATAAGCCAAAAAAACCAATCAATAGAAATCCTTAACGGTTCTTTTACATCTTTAATATCCGCTTGGGGATTTACCGGAAGAGTATGAATGAATATTTCAACTTCATTTGTGTTTACTGTTTGCGGTTCCGAACTATTCCCTATAAAATAAGTAATAGGAATGGGGGGAATAACAACCCTTGCCGAATCATAACCGGAAATTATATAATTAAATTGCTGAATTCCTTTTTCCCCTTCAAAAGAAACAGGTAAAACTTTAATTACTTCGAGAGGCTCAATATTATCGGTTAAAGTGGGTGGAGAAATTTTTATACCTTCATCATATTCAGCTCTAATTGTAAAAGTAATATAATCGCCTACCAAATAATCAGTGGTATCTGTACCTGCTGTAACAGTAATATTCTGAGCAAAAATATTTACAGTAAAAAACAGTATTGTTATAACAATCAATCTAAAAACTTTAATCATCTTCTCTCACGAAGTTTAAAAAAGTCAATCAACGGTTTAATATACGATGAGCCGATATTTATGTTAACCGTATCAACTCTGCTTTTCATAAAAAGATTATCTTGAAAGTCTCTGCGCTCTTTCATTTTTTGTTTGAAGAAGTTCTGGACCTCTTTATTACTTGTATCGAGGTATCTTATTTCTTCTGTTTCGGCATCTCTAAATTTTATTAACCCTGCTTTCAGCAATTCTTTTTCCCTTGGGTCTTCCAGAATAATATTAATTAAATCATGTTTCTTACTAACTATTTTAAGTATTTTTTCATAATCTTCATCAATAAAATCAGATATCAAAAAAGCAATACTTTTTTTCTTAACCGAGTGATTAAAATATTCCAAGGCACCTTTTATATCGGTTTTATTCCCTTGCGGTTCAAACGAAAGAATTTCACGTACAATTCTAAGAATATGGCTCTTTCCTTTTTTAGGAGGCACAAATTTTTCTATTTCATCTGTAAAAAGAATTAGGCCCACTTTATCATTGTTCTTCATTGCGGAAAAAGCTAATATTGCAGTAAGTTCGGCGGCGATCTGCTGCTTGGTTTTATCAACACTACCGAAAACAAGTGACCCGCTTAAATCAACCAACAGCATTACAGTAAGTTCACGTTCTTCTTCAAATATTTTTACAAAAGGATGCCCGAAACGTGCACTTACGTTCCAGTCAATACTTCTAATATCATCGCCAATTTGGTATTCTCTAACCTCGGAAAATTCCATTCCTCTTCCTTTAAATACCGAATGATATTCTCCCGAAAAAACCTCGTTAACAACACCACGGGTTTTTATTTCAATTTGGCGTACTTGTTTTAATAAGTCTTTTGTTAACATAATCTATTAAGGAACTTCAACTTTATTTAGAATTTCTTCAATAATATTTTCCGAAGTGATTTCTTCCGCTTCTGCTTCGTAAGTAACAGCAATTCTATGTCTTAATACATCCATGCAAATTGAGCGAACATCTTCCGGTACCACATACCCTCTTCTTTTAATGAATGCATTGGCACGTGCTGCTAAAGCCAGATTTATTGTTGCTCTCGGAGATCCGCCGTAACTAATTAAATCAACTAACTTGCTTAACCCAAAATCGTTGGGATTACGAGTAGCAAAAACAATATCCAGAATATACTTTTCAATTTTCTCATCAACATAAATATCGTGTATTAAACTTCTGGCTTTTAATATACTTTCCGGTTTTACAACGGGCTTTATTGCTAAAGGTTTTGTTCCAACATTTTTATGAAGTATTTGTAACTCCTCCTCTCTGGAAGGATAAGTTATTTTAACTTTTAACATAAATCTATCAACTTGAGCTTCCGGCAACGGATATGTTCCTTCCTGTTCAATTGGGTTTTGAGTAGCGAGAACCAAAAACGGTTCTGGAAGTTTAAATGTGTTCTGACCAATTGTAACTTGCCTTTCTTGCATTGCTTCTAATAATGCACTTTGAACTTTTGCCGGAGCACGGTTTATTTCATCCGCCAAAATAAAATTAGAAAAGACAGGACCTTTTTTTATTGAGAAGTTTCCCTCTTTTTGATTGTATATCATTGTCCCGATTAAATCGGCAGGTAAAAGATCCGGTGTAAATTGAATTCTTTGGAATTTTGCATCCATTGCACTTGCAAGAGAATTTATGGCAAGTGTTTTAGCCAAACCGGGAACACCTTCAAGTAGAATGTGTCCGTTGCCAAGTAAACCAACAACCAGTCGTTCAACCATATCTTTTTGCCCGACTATTACTTTACCGATTTCAGCTAATAAAACATCAATAAATTCACTTTCTTTACCTATTTTTTCATTTAGTTCTGTGATCTCCAAAATAGACCCTCATAAATTATTTTATAATAATTGACTGATTTTTAACAATGTTGTATGAAATAAGTTTCCTAATAATCTGTTAAATCTTTTCTGATACAATTTTTAAATATAGTAAAAATGTTGTTAAGAGAGTGTATATAGTAAAATTTTCAAATTTTTGGTATCTACCAAAATTAGACCATTAAAGCTCTAAAAATTATTCCAAATTAAACTTATTTTTATACAATATAAAAAATGCACTTAAATGAAAGAATATTCAGCCCTTTTAAATGAATTTTCAAATATTTGTTGTACTTAATTGCCATTATTTATATAATACCGCTTCTTATAATAACAATCTTTAAAAATGAAAATATTAAAATTCGGTGGTACATCCGTTGGTAATGCAGAAAGAATAAGTAAGGTTTTAGATATTATTGAAAGTTATCATAAAAATAATATAAAAATCGCTTCTGTGTTTTCTGCATTTGGTGGTGTTACAAATAGCTTAATCGAATTAAGTGAGAAAGCTTTGGCTAGAGATGATTCCTATTTGGGAATTTTTCAAGCTCTTCGTCTAAAACATTTTGAAATTTTTGATGCGCTTGTAACACATTCAAAAAAGACTTCAATTCAAGAAAAAATTGCAAATTTATTCGATGACTTAAATGATATCCTAAAAGGTGTTTATTTATTAAAAGAATTAACACCGAGAATTATTGATAATGTTATCAGTTACGGAGAAAGATTATCAGCTTACATAATTTCAGAAGCTCTTAAAAGCAGAAATATTGAATGTGGATTTTTGGACACAACCAAAATAATTAAAACAAACAGTGCTTTTGGCAATGCAAATGTTAATTATGAAATAACAAATGAAAACATCCGAAAATATTTTAAGAAACATACAAAAACTCAAATAATTACCGGTTTTATTGCTTCAAATGAATCCGGCGAAATCACAACACTTGGAAGAGGTGGTTCGGATTTAACCGCTTCAATAATAGGAGCAGCATTAAAAGCAAATGAAATAGAAATATGGACGGATGTTAACGGAATTTTAACAGCAGACCCAAGAAAGGTAAAAGAAGCAATACCGCTTAAAGCTGTTACATATCAAGAAGCAATGGAAATGTCATACTTCGGAGCCAAAGTAATTTATCCGCCAACAATGCAGCCAGCTTTTGATAACAACATTAAAATTAGAATTCGAAATACATTTAATCCCGATTTTAAGGGTACAATAGTTTTAAAGAAACAACCTAAAATTAAATTCAACGCAAAAGGTATTTCTTCGGTTGATAATATTACTCTTATTAGAGTTAGCGGAAGCGGACTTTTTGCAAATGAAAATATAACCGGCAGAATTTTTAGTTCTTTGGGCGACGCAAAAATAAATTCACTCTTACTTACACAAGGCTCATCAGGCTTAAGTATTTGTATTGCGGTTTTACCTCAAAATGGAAGTAAAGCGAAAAAAGTGATTGAGAAAGAATTACGCTTGGAAATTTTTGACGGACAAATTAGAGAAATTACTGCCGAAAAAAATCTTTCAATAGTTGCTGTTGTTGGTGAAGATATGCGACATACTCCCGGAATTTCGGGAAGAGTATTTGATGCGTTAGGTAAAAACGGGGTTAATATTATTGCTATTGCTCAAGGCTCTTCAGAGCTGAATATTTCATTTGTTATAAAAAAAGAAGAACTTCCCAAAGCACTAAATGTATTGCACGATTCTCTATTTCTTGCCGAAAGAAAAATTAATAACATTTTTTTAATCGGAACCGGTTTGGTTGGTAGTGCTTTAATAAAATACATTGATGATAAAAAAGATTTTCTTAAAAAAGAAAAAGGAATTGAAATAAGAATTTGTGGTCTTGCTAACAGTAAAAAAATGGTATTCGATATGAATGGCATTAAAATGAATAATTGGAAGCAAGCATTGGAAAAATCCAAATCAAAATCGGATATAAAAAAATTTGTTGCCGAAATGAAAAAAATGAATCTTGCTAATTCGGTGTTCGTTGATTGTACGGCAAACGAAACTGCAATTCCGTATTACAACGATATTTTAAATTCGAGTATTTCGTTAACAACACCAAATAAAATTGCAAACACAAAAGAGTTTTCTTTTTACAAAAAGTTGCGGAACACATCTGAGAAAAATAATGTGAAATTTCTTTACAGTACTAATGTCGGTGCAGGTTTACCGATAATTTCTACAATAAAAGATTTGGTAAACAGCGGAGAAAAGATTACAAAGATAGAAGGAATACTTTCCGGTACACTAAGTTATATTTTCAACGAATACGAGAGTGAAAAAAGTTTTTCCGAAATTGTTAGAGAAGCTAAAGAAAAAGGTTACACAGAACCTGATCCGAGAGATGACCTGAACGGTTTGGATGTTGCTAGAAAATTATTAATTCTTATTAGAGAAATTGGAAAAGATTTTGAGTTGGATGATATTGAAGTGGAAAACATTGTACCGGCAAAAGCCAGGAAAGTGAAATCAACAGATAGCTTTCTTAAAATTTTAGATGGAAAAAATAAAGAGTTTGACAAACGAAAAATTTCGGCACAAAAAAATAATTCAAAGTTAAGATATGTGGCAAAATATGAAAACGGTAAAGCGGTTGTGAAGTTAATGGAGGTTAACCAATCACATCCCTTTTACAATCTGAAAGGAAATGATAACATTGTTTCCATTACAACAAGTAATTATGCAACTCAACCTCTGACAATTAGAGGAAGAGGAGCCGGGGCAGATTTTACGGCGTCCGGAATTTATGCTGATATTTTAAGAATAATAAATTATTTAAGTTAATATATAGCTCGGATTATTTGCAATCTGAGAAGGAAGTTATAAATGAATAAAATACCGGTAGCAATATTAGGCGCAACGGGAAGTGTTGGACAAAAATTTATAGAACTTTTAACCAATCATCCTTGGTTTGAAATTACAGAATTAGCTGCATCCGAAAGATCGGCAAATAAAAAATATAGCCAAGCTACAAAGTGGGTAATGAGCAGCCAACTTACACGAGAATTGGCTGAAATGAAAGTTAAGGTTTGTGAACCGAACTTAAATTCAAAATTGGTTTTCAGTGCGCTTGATACATCGGTAGCCGGAGAAATTGAAACGGGATTTGCAAACAACGGATACTTTGTAATATCCAACGCAAAAAATCATCGGTTCGATGAAGATGTTCCACTACTTATTCCCGAAGTTAATCATAGTCATTTAGAAATTATTAAAGGTAAAAACGGAGCAATTGTTACAAATCCAAATTGTTCAACAATTGGCTTAACTTTAGCGATCAAACCTTTGTTCGATACATTTGAAATTGAGCAACTAAATGTTGTAACGATGCAAGCTGTTTCCGGTGGCGGGTATCCTGGAATTCCGAGTTTGGATATTTTGGGGAATGTAATTCCTTTTATTTCCGGCGAAGAAGAAAAAATGAAAACCGAACCTTTGAAAATTCTCGGTTCTTTGAAAGATAATAAAATAGAACACGCCGATTTTACAATTTCAGTACAGTGTAACAGAGTTCCGGTAATAGACGGGCATTTGGAAACAGTGCAAATCAAGTTTAAAAATAAACCAACAAAAAATGAAATAATTGAAGTATGGAAAAACTTTAAATCATTACAGCAAGAACTCGAACTGCCTTCAGCACCAAAACAACCAATTCATTACTTTGAGGAAGATCACCTTCCGCAACCAAGGTTAAACAGTAATTTGGAAAATGGTATCGCTGCATCCGTAGTTCGTTTGCGTGAAGATG
>JAJRZB010000268.1 GCA_024275455.1 Bacteroidota bacterium
AGCTTGTTCAAAAACACGAAGTTTTTCATTTTCGCTGCTCATCGTGTTATATCCGTAATTATGATCAGCAAGTGCATTAAAGTAAATTATTTCAATATTAAGATTTAGTTTTCTTTTTCTTAATTCTTTATCTAATAACGCATGAACAGAAAGACCACCCAAACCGGAATCCGTTACAATGATTTTTAGATGGTCTTTGTTTAATATTTGGTTTTCTTTAATCATACTGTCTACGATTTCATCCTTTTCCCCTTTTCCTCATGGATGAATATCCAGCTTACAACCTTGCCGATATCTATTATTTCAAAGTTATTCCAATATTTTTTATTTCTAACGTGTAAAGAACTGGTATCTTCAGGTGATATGGAATTTGCTTCCTCCATTATTTCATTAATTCTTTTTTTCCATTTACTAATATTTTTCTCTCTTAAATCAACCCAACCGTCATGTGCCCAAAGATTAATTTTTTCTTCACTTATTTTTAATTTATTCTCGCCACGGAACGGCGGAATTTTCATGTCGTTTCCACGAAGCAAGGATTTTCCATCCGGCATCAAGATAGGAATTCCTATCGATATAATTTCACTTCTTAATTGTTCATTCTCTAAAAGCAAATTATATATTCCCTTAGATAATTCTTCGGCACTCATTTCTGTAATTTTATTCATACTCTTTGCTACTTTTTTAATCAAATTTAATTCGTGTAACAATTTTGATAATCTAGGCGGACCAAGTAGCTCAAAAGCAACACTGCTTACATTATGAAGTTCTTCCAATTCTTCTAATTTATCTACAGCAGTATGCTGCAAATATCCTGCTCTGTAGGTTGGCTCCAATGTTGCATTATCTAAAGCATTAATAATATCATGACCTGTATTCCCGCCTTTAATTTCAAAAATTGCATCATCAGCAATTTCTTCAGGGGTTACATATTCCATTTGTCCTTCGGCAGAAATAGCTTCAAATTCACCACGAGAAAAAGTTCCGTTTTCGCCTGTATCAATAAACACCGATTTTAATGTTTCCCCGGTGGTTTTTATCTTTTCTTCAAGGTTAAGTGTTAGTTCTTCTTCCAATTTAAACACATTCTCCATAGAAGGATCTACAAGTTCAATCGGTTTTCCTCTATTTTTAATTTCATCAAAAGCAATTCTTTTCCATGCAATTGCACCGGTCGGTTTAATTTCTTTCGTAATCGCTCCTTCCGGTGTTCTACCCATTAGAAACAGTAGTAAAGTATGAGCACCGGCAACAGAAGATTTACTCAACAATACTCTGGAAGGCTTTTCTTCGCTGTGTGTGTAAGGAATATTTAATCCCATCCCGCCGGTTCCACTTGTACCAATTTTTACATAAATTTTCGTTTTTGCCTCATTCATTGAATTATAAAGTATTTGAATATGTCGAATTAACTGCGGAATATATTGAGTACAAAGCAGCTTTTCTGTTTCCTCAATTAATGCTTCTTTCGATTCGTTATTCTCAATTGTTTTTTTAATTGTGTGATAAGTTGTATACAAATCTTGATACGCTATACCAGTAGCTGAGTTAATGCTGTCAACAATTATCTCCGGTTTATACTTAACCAAAAGTTGATAAATGGAAGATGCTTTTAAAACTTCAGGTGTAAGTTCTTCCATTATATCTTTTAGTAGAATACTTCTTTTTTCGGGATCGTTTAATATTTCAAATCTGTCAATGTCTTTAAAATCATTACGGACAAAAATATTACCCCACCAGGGAATAAAATAATTATCCGGTAAATTTGGAAATTCACTTTGTAACTGTGCAGCATATGATTCTGCTTCTTCTTTTTTTAAGGATGTAACAATAATTCTTTTAGGATTTTCGTTTATTATTTTTCTGGTAATTGCATTACCCACTAAGCCCCATGCGCCTAAAATTAAAACGGTTTTGTTTTGAATGTCCATAATTTCCTCACTTCTTTATAATTTTTATATCAAAAATTAGCCTATTGGTTGTCACCTTGCAAGTAAAATCGATATATAAATCCATTTTATTGTTTTATCTAAACATTGTTTATGCTAAAGGGCTTTGTTAAATTTAGACTTGGTATTTTTTTAAATGCTTAAAAGGTAAAATTAAATGAGAATTTCAGAAGTGTTAACACCGGAAAAAGTTGTTCCTGAATTAAAAGGTACAACCAAAGACGAAGTAATAGATGAACTTATCAACCTATTTAAAGATGATGAGAGGGTTTTGGACATTAAGGAAGTTAAAAAAGGAGTTTTAGAACGTGAAAAAATTATGTCGACAGGTGTAGGACATGGATTCGGAATTCCACATTGTAAAACAAATAAAGTTACCGAAATTTTAGCTGCATTCGGAAAGACAAAGGAACCTATTGACTTTGACTCATTAGATGGAACACCGGTTGAATTAATCTTTTTACTTATAGGTAAAGATAATCTTGTTGCTCCGCATATTAAATTACTAAGCAGAATTTCATTATTAATGAATAAAAGTGAAGTAAGGGACAAAATTAAATCCGCAAATACTGCTGAGGAAATATATTCTATCTTTGAAGAAGAAGAAAAGAATATCTCATAAACATTTTACTCACAATTTAGATTATTATGATAAAAGCTATAACAGGCACCAAAGATATTCTCCCAGGTGAAATTCAATATTGGAATCATCTTTCCAATATTGTGTTATCTCAAATGAATTATTTTAACTACAAAGAAATACGAACACCAATTTTTGAACATACTGATTTATTTGCCCGTGGAATTGGTGATAGTACTGATATTGTCAGTAAAGAAATGTATTCCTTTACCGACAGAAGTGAAAACAACATAACTTTAAAACCGGAAATGACAGCTTCTGTTGTAAGAGCTTTTATTGAACATTCATTGGGTAAACAATCTGGTTTAAATAAATTATTTTATATTTCACCAATGTTCAGGCAAGAAAGACCGCAAGCAGGAAGGTTAAGACAGTTTCACCAATTTGGAATTGAAGCTTTAGGAAGTCATAATCCTTCACTTGATGCTGAAGTTATCCAAGTAGCATTCCTAATTTTAGAAAATCTCGGGTTAAAAAACATTGAAGTAAATATAAACTCACTTGGGGTTCCTGTAGAAAGAGAAAAATTTGCCGAAGCTTTTAGAGAATTTATTTCTTCCAAAAAAAAATCAACTTTCGGAAGATAGCAAAAACAGACTGGATACAAACGCTTTAAGAATTTTAGATAGTAAAGATAAAAATGATCAAGAGCTTATAAAAGAAGCCCCTAATTTAAATGAGTTTCTCACTTCTGAAAGCTTAGATCATTACAAAAAAGTAAAAGAACTTTTA
>JAJRZB010000269.1 GCA_024275455.1 Bacteroidota bacterium
AAGTAAAATGATTTTCCGTAGCAATTTTTAATAATCTTTTAGCAGCAGTTTCCGGTTTTATAACTTTTAAATTGTAACCAAGTTTTTCAACCCAAAGTTTGTTATCAATTTCGGCACTTAAGGCATTTCCCTTTCTTAAATCGGCAGCTTTATTTAACTTAACATTACTCATTTGGCAGCTTAAACTTGTTACACTTAACCTTTTTTTACCCGATTCTATATAATCAAAAAATACTTTGGGATATGCGTTAACAAAAGTAACTTTCTTTTTCTTGTTCTTAAACTTTTTAAAGATATTTTGCTCACGTATTATTGGGAGCAAGGTTGAATGAGGGAAAGGTCCGAAATGTGCTCCGAGAATTCTTTGAGCATTAACTCCGCAGAATATTGATGTTTGTCCAGTTCCGCTTTGTGGTAAATCGGGCACCCCCATAACTGCATCGGTAGGGAAAAGAAATTTGCCGTCACCGGCAAGTCTTTGATTTTCCAAATGAGGAATTGAACCGAATAAATCTGAGAAGGTTGTAAAACCGTAGTTAAAAAAGGGATTGGAAGATGGGTCAGCTTTGCCAATGCCTACACCATCAAGAAATATGATTAGTGTTGAATGCAATTTGAAAAATTTCTCTCTCCTATATAGTTTAAGTTACAAATATTTTTATTTAGATTCCACTAAAACCGTAACCGGACCATCATTAATAATTATAACTTCCATCATTGCACCAAAAATTCCTTCTTTTACTTTATCATTTCCAATTAATGATTTTAATTTGTAAGCAAACAATTTATAAAGTTTTTCGGCTTTTTCCGGTTTGGCAGCTTTACTGAAACCGGGTCTGTTCCCTTTTCGAGTATCGGCATACAAAGTAAATTGAGAAATTAATAAAACTTCTCCGTTAATATCCTTTACCGAAAGATTCATTTTCTCATTTTCATCTTCAAAAATTCTTAAATTGCTGCATTTTTCTGCCACGTATTCTACTTCTTTTTCGGTATCTTCATCACTAATTCCAAGAAGCAAAACCATGCCTTTGCCAATTTTTGCGGAATAGTTTTCCGATTTTATTACTACTCCTCCTTCAGAAACTCTTTGGAGTAATGCTCTCATTCTAACTCTCCGTATATTACACGGTCAATATTTTGATAATCTTTAATGATTTTTATATTGGTAAAATTATTCATTTCCATAATCTTTCTAATTTCTGCAGATTGCCCATGCCCTATTTCAAAAAACAATTTACCTTTTTTCTGAAGCATATCTTTGGATTTTTCCGTGATTGATTTATAAAAAGTTAGCCCGTCATTAAAATCCGTCAAAGCTTCTTTCGGCTCATAATTTATTAACTCTGCCTCTAAACTACTATATTCTTGTAGCGTAATATATGGCGGATTTGAAACAATTATATTAAATTGTCTAAATTCACCTTTTGGGAAATTATTAAAATCAATTTCTCTAAAATCAATTTGACCGTTAATATTATTGTTTAGTGCATTTTTATTTGCAACTTCTATTGCATTTTTACTTTTATCAATTGAAATAATTTTACAATTAGGTAAGTGTTTGGCAAGTGAAATTGAAATATTTCCGCTTCCCGCACCAACATCTAAAATTCTTAATTCTTCCTCTTTAGTAAAATTGTTTATTATCTCTTCCACTAACAATTCCGTTTCGGGTCTGGGAATTAAAACATTATCATTTACAATAAAATTCAACCCATAAAACTCCACGGAACCGGTAATATATTGGAGCGGTTCCCTCTGCCCTCTTCTTTTTATAAATTCTCTGTAATTATTTGTTTCTTCTTCGGATAAGGGTTGATCGAATTTTAAATATAAGTCCATTCTTTTGCAGTTAAGAATATCGGCAAGTATTAGTTCGGCATTTATTCTTGCAGAATCAACACCTTTTTTCTGCAGATAATCAGCAGAAAGTTCTATAGCATTAAGAATTGTAAGCATAATTGTAAAAATAAGAAAATGTGAACTATTATTATAATTCTCAATTTTCTTACAAAAATTATAATACTAATGATTAACTGCTTTAATAAGAAGTGAGTTCTTAAATTTTACTCTAATCTTTGGAATATCAGCCTTAATGTATTTAATATCCCTATTATTCACATAATCATAAATTGAATAGTTTTTAGCATTATCTAACCCACGAAGTTCCAATACTCCGTCAAACTCATCTGCATAAAAAG
>JAJRZB010000270.1 GCA_024275455.1 Bacteroidota bacterium
ACGAATTTCTTCTCTATTCGCTTCCGGAATTTTTCTACCACGTTGTGGATATTCAGCTAAACTTTCAACTTTTTTGAATATTTTGTCAATAAATTTATTAGCCGCAGAAAGACTATCAACAGAAATATAATCAAAAATATCTTAGAGTCTTTCAACTGCTAAAGGAGACCAAGTTATTTTCATAATTAAGTTCTTTTATTAAACATTTTTTTCACTTTAGAATGAGAAATTCCATTACGAGAATTAATCTGTTCTTCAGCTAATTTAATATCTTCAAGAACTTCAATTTTATCTATCATAGATTGATATTCTTTAACATCCAGTAAAATAGCAGAGCTTTTTCCGTTTTGAGTAATAATTAAAGGTCTTTTTGTTTTTTTTACTTTATTAAAATAATAAGACATATTTGAACGAAAAGTAGATAAAGGTAGAATATCTTGTTCCAAATGTATTTTGTGCATAATCACTCCTTAATTATATTGTACAGATAAAAGTACAATAATATGTACGATTATTCAACTAAAAAATATTTTAAATTGGTATAACATTATTGTAAATCGCATAGGGAACCAACTTGTCCGGTAAACACTTATCAGAAGGCGAGAAACGAATTTATTTATTTAAAATTGTGTTTTATCCGTTGACTAACGGATGCAAAACAAACACTGCGACCTACTTTGAACTATTGCACTACGCAAAAAGGGGACTAAAATATTCACAACCTGCCAAACTGAGTGAAGCGGTCTACTGGTTATGTGTTAATTGGTTTTTGTCTTAACTATATGTTCTTTATCTAGTAATTTGTGACCTTCAAATACAGTCAACACTTCAATGGTATTTTTCTTAACTAAATAAACAATTCTATAATTTTTATAAATTATTTCTCTAATTTGTTCTAATGAAAGTTCCGGGACAACTCTGCCTTTTTTAGGATAAAGCGTAAGGTTTTCCACAAGAGAAATTAATTTGTCGGTAAATTTAATTGCTGCAGCAGGATTATCCTGAGAAATGAAATCTTCAATTTCTTGAATATTAAAAAGAGCTTCTTTTGTCCATTTAATCTTCATTACGTTTTAGCAGTTCTACGCTTTTTCAGTTGGTTTTTTAATTGAGTAGTAGTTAAAAGGTTGCCTTGTTCAGAATCAGATAATCCACGAGAAATAGAATCAATAAATAATTTGGTTTCTCTAAGTTTGTCAAATTCTTTAGGGGAAATTAAAACTCCGGCAGGTTTTCCATTTTGAGTAACAATTAGGGAGTTTTTATTAACTTGAATCTCTTTAAGATATTTGGCAAGATTAGCTTTAAATTGCCCAACCGGAATTATATCATTAGATATTGAAATATTTTTCATTTTAGAACCTTAAAATAAAGACGTAAAAACATACAAAATATAGTCCTATATTATGACATTGTCAATGTTGAATTTAGCAAATAATGACTTTGAAAATAACTTGCCTACCCCGAAGTGTGATGCCAAGTTAGAAACATTTGTAAGCCGTGCTTAAATTTCAATTGTGCAGCACGGGAACTAAATTTACATTACACAGTTCCTAATCTAAAAGGGAAGCTGAGTTAACAAACCAGATATAGAACTACAGGAAACCCATGTAAGTAATGCTGTTAAGTTGATTGGCTGGTTATACCACGTTATTGAATATAATTGCCTTGCCCAATAGTTGCTTCAATTCTTAATCTTAGACTTTTTCTTAATTCGTTTCCATTTTCTCTTTCGTATAAAATAAAGGAATAATGATTTGTATCAAAATGAACTTTATTGTTTTTGTCATGAAATTGTTCTTTTTCGCAGATAGAGATTACCGGTATATTCATGCCCCGAGCATAACCGGATTCATAATAAACGCCATTATTATTAAAAGTAAAATCTGCAACAATAAATCTACTTTTTTTTATGTTAGAAATTATTTCATCATCAATTAAATTGTTGTGTTCATATTTGTCTATTCTAATTGGTTTATAACCAGCATCTAGAATAGCCTTTTCTACATACTTTTCACTAAACTCTTTTAAGTCATCATCAAATTTCATTGCAATAAAAGCAATTTGACTTTCAGTATTGCGTTGTCTTAAAGAGTATATATACTCCCAACCAGTTGGGGTTATTTTTTGTGGCAATGCTCCACTAAAAACATTTTTGTGTTTCCATAGATATTCTAAAATGAGATAAGAAAATTCATATAGATTTACACACCAACTATATGCAAAAGCTGAAAGTACAAATTCAATTCTGTCTTGGCTTATTTTCGTTGAGTTTATTAAGTCATCTTCCTCGATATTTGCAAACAAAATATTAAGTTGTTGGTCGATGTTTGGAATAACCATTCCAGG
>JAJRZB010000271.1 GCA_024275455.1 Bacteroidota bacterium
GCGGTCTTTCTAATGAACGCGAAAAACTGCCGGTTAAATAATTCTTTACTCTTGATAGTTCTTCATCACCGACTTTTTCATTTCGCAGTCTCTTCATCTCATTAAAGATTTCCGTTATAGCACTATCGGTTACCGAATTACTAACTGTTGCCGAAGCAGTAAAACTCCCGACAAGTTTATCCGAACTAAGTGAAGAACCGGCACCGTAAGTATAAGCATGAGTTTCTCTTAAATTTTGATTTAATCTGGATGAGAATGAACCACCCAATATCGAATTCATTACCGATGCTTTAATAACATCTTCACTTCCCTTTTTTAAATTAACCGGATAAGAAACCATCACAACCGATTGGACTGAAGTTGCTCTATCTGAAATAGCAACCTTTCTTACAGCAGGTGCTTTAGGAGTTTTATACTTATGAGATTCAACTTCTTTCTTTTCCCAATTCCCGAGATATTTATTAACCAACGTTTTAGCTTCTTCAATATTTATATCGCCTACCAAAGCTAATAGTGAAATATTAGGTCTGAAATAATCTTTATAATATTCCTTGCATAAATCAAGGTTAATAGATTCAACAGTTTCTTCGGTCGTAACTTCACCGTATGGATGATCTTTACCGAAGGTTAAAACTTTTCTTAGGTTTCCTGCAATTGCATTAGGTTCTTCCTTTGCAGCAGCGAGTCCCGAAATCATTTGGATTTTAATTTTATCCAACTCTTCTTGTTTAAAATCCGAATTAAGCAGAACATCCGAAAAAACATCCATTAATTTTTCAAAATGTTTTTTTAATGCGGAACCGGAAATACTACTGCCGGATGTATTTAAACTTGCCCCAATAAAATCAATCTCTTCATCAATCTGATCTTTTGTTCTATTAACCGTTCCTCTGCGCAATAATTGTCCGGCTATATCAATGTAACCAACATGTTCACCCTCAAAAATAGGGTCTCTGTTCACAATTAAACTAAACGTAACTTTCGGTAGTTTATGATTTTCTATTACAAAAACTTTTAGCCCGTTTTCTAATTGAAACGTTTCATAATCACCAAGTTTTATTTCCGGTGCTGGACCCGGTTTAGGCATTACACTTCTATCTAACTGTGCAACTATGTTAAGCACAGAAAAAAGGAACAGAATAAAAAATAATTTTAATTTCATTTTAATAATCTCCATCTCAATTTTATTTTTTCTCGGATTTTGCTAAATAATAAAGAACAACTCTGTTATCTTTAGTTAAATATTTTTTAGCAACATTTTGAATATCTTCTATTGTAACGTTTATATATTTTTCAATTTCCGAGTTGATTAAATTTGTATTACCGAGCAATACATGGTACCTTGCCAAACTGCTTGCAATTCCGGCAACAGTGGAATTACTGCTGACAAAACTATTTTCTATCTGGTTTCTCAATTTTTGAAATTCTTTCTCGCTAATAGGCTTATTCTTAACTTTATCTATTTCTTCTTGCATTGCCTTTTCCAAGTCATCGGCAGAAATTCCTTTATTGCTTATTCCGTAAATAATAAACAAACCGGAATCTTCAAGTGAAAAGGGAAATGCCCCGACGTTTATTGCTTTTTGTTTTTGATCAACAATCGCTTTCTGCAACCTTGAACTTTCTCCCGAAGAAAGCAATATTGTTAACATATCCAAAGAATAATAATCTTTTGTACCAATGGCAAGAATTCTATAAGCTTGAAGAACAAGAGGTAATTGGATATTGTCGTAAATTGTATCTCTAACTTCCCCATTTAAAGGAGGCTCCACAACATTAGGTCTTGGAATTTCTTTTTTACCTTTTGGAATATCAGAAAAATATTTATCGATTAGCTCTTTAGTTTTTTCAATATCAATATCTCCGGCAATTACTAAAGTAGCATTTTGAGGAACATAAAATGTTTTGTAAAAATCTCTAAATTCATCAATTGTTGCTTCGTCAATATATTGTGCGGAACCAATCGGAAGCCATTTATACGGATGTACTTTATAAGCTCTTTTGAATGTTTCCTCAAGCAGAGAACCGTAGGGTCTGTTATCATATCTCTGACTTCTCTCTTCCTTAACAACTTTTCTTTGTGTTTCAACTCCTATTGTATCAATTTTTGCATGCAGCAATCTTTCCGATTCAATCCACAAACCGAGTTCAAGTTGGTTGGAAGGAAGTATCTCATAATAATAAGTTCTATCTTGCGAAGTTGATGCGTTATTTGTTCCTCCGGCACTTTCCATAATTTTATCAAACTCACCGCGTCCAATATACTTGCTTCCTTCAAACATTAAGTGTTCAAAAAAATGTGCAAAACCGGTCCTCTTAGGGTCTTCATTCTTTGATCCAACGTGATACATAATTGATACGGCGACTATTGGTGTTGTATTATCTTTGTGTAAAATTACATGCAAACCGTTTTCCAAATCATATTCGGTAAATTTAATTTCTCTCACTTGAGAAAAAGCCAAGGTAGCAGCAATTAAATAGAACAACATAATTTTAAGTTTCATTATGCTCCTTATAAAATGTTAAGTATAAAATTTAAGTATTCAAATTAAGAAATCTTTAGAGCAATAAAAAAGGGAAGTTTTCTTCCCTTTCTAAACCCTTTAAAATGCTTTATAAACTAAAGTAACTTTTAATACATAAAATAATCTTTAATTAAAAACCGGTTTAATAATTTTGCCTATAAATAATAAACTCCCGGAATTACTCTCTCTGATTAAAAATATAAACGGTTTATCAATCCTCATAATAAATCCATTAGAAATACTTGTAGTTCCAACTTCTACGGAAGTAACTGCGGCGGCTTCTGTTCCCTCTTCATCAACTTGTACAAATGTTTTATGCTTTACCTTACTTATTGAAACTCCACCCGGTTTATAAAGATTTGTAAAATCTGCATGATTGCTAAAAGCTATTTCCATACCAAGTGCTTTAAGAACATCATTTAATAAATATTCATATTCCAATTTGAACTTAGGTAATTGTATTGTCCCTTCTTTTTCTTCATAATTATTAAGCCAATTATTAAATATTGTACTATTTAATTGTCCAATAATATCATCAACATTTTTATCAGAGCCGGGCAATATTATTGTCATACTAAAATGCCCGTCACCATAAGGCAAATCAACAGCTTGAAAATCGGAATTATTGTAATACATAAAATCATTTTTATGCACCATCATTTGACAATTAATTTTTTCACCGTTGCCCATAGTAAAAATATCTTCACGGGTATTTTCTTTATTAAATTCGTACTTCCATGTTCCCTTAAAATAAATTGCGTTAATAAGATACATTATTGCATCACTTGGTATTATATCAATAATTTTATTTATTTTACCGTTTGTATTTTGATCAACCCAGTTATTAATAATATTTGCAGCATTTTGATCATTAAAATCTAATCCAGCTACTTCGGCATTAAAATATTTTTTATTTAGATCAATAAACTCTTGCTCAAAAGTCCAATTATCTCTGTACCATATAGAATTTGCAATTTGTAAAATTACTTTCGGATCAATTTGTATTAAAAGTTCAATAAGACTTTTATAGGCTTCATTAATCTCTTGATTTGTAAGCTCGGAAAATTCCAATGCGGATTGCATAGCATCATAAGTTGTACCGGCAGCTCCGTTAAGTGTCATGCCAAGAGCCATAGAAACACTTAGTGGTGAGATAAAAATATTTTTTTCACCTTCAAATTCATTTATTTTTTTAAAAAGTTTGAACCCAAATTCATCGGAAGAAAAAACAACTTGTTTTTCAATATTGGTAAGTTGCCTGACTTCATTAGGTTGAGTAATATTATCGGAACAATAATTAAATACCAGTAGAACAAAAATAAGCGGAGAAAAATATTTTTTAAACATATCCTTGCCTCCTGAAGAACTTTATATTATAAGATAATATCAATGTAGAATATTAAATATTTTAGATCAATACAAATATTTAGTATTAAAATTATCTAAGTCTTTCCAGAAAATAATTTAGAAGTTCTTTTTTCTCCAATCTTATTTGTTCCATACTGTCTCTGTCTCTAACAGTAACAGTATTGTCTTCAAGGGTTTGTGTATCAACGGTAACGCAGAAAGGTGTGCCGGCTTCATCTTGCCTTCTGTATCTTCTTCCTACTGCTCCTTTGCTATCATAAAACACTCTCATAAAAGGACGCAAATCTGCTTCAATTTCCCTTGCAACTTCCGGCATTCCATCCTTATTTACCAACGGAAATATTGCAACTTTTATAGGTGCAAGTTTTGGATGAAACTTTAACACAACTCTTTTTTCACCGTTAACTTCCTCTTCATTATAAGCATCAACGAGAAATGCCATAAAAGATCTTGATGCCCCTGCCGAAGTTTCAATAACATAAGGAATGTATTTTTCTTTAAGTTCATCATCAAAATATTTTTGAGATTTACCGGAGAATTTCTCGTGCTGAGATAAATCAAAATCAGTTCTGTTATGAATTCCTTCCATCTCTCCCCAGCCGAACGGGAATTGATATTCAATATCTGTTGCTTCTTTTGCATAATGTGC
Organism: Bacteroidota bacterium; assembly: GCA_024275455.1. Classification (GTDB taxonomy): domain Bacteria; phylum Bacteroidota; class Ignavibacteria; order Ignavibacteriales; family Melioribacteraceae. The sequence goes on from JAJRZB010000271.1 coordinate 4,543, forward strand.
CAACTTATCTGCCGGATGATCATGATATCTCAATTTATCCGGATTCATTCCTAAATTTTTATACCACTCAATTCTGGCAGCTTTCCATTCGTCATAATACTTTTTATCATCAGAAGGTTTTACAAAATATTGCATTTCCATTTGTTCAAATTCCCTTGTACGGAATAGGAAATTTTTTGTATTAATTTCGTTACGAAACGCTTTACCGATTTGTGCAATTCCAAACGGAAGTTTTTGTCGACTTGCACTTTGTACATTTAAATAATTGACAAAAATACCTTGTGCGGTTTCCGGTCTTAAGTAAATTGCATTTTCTAATTTTTCAACTGGACCCAAAAATGTTTTAAACATTAAGTTAAAACTTCGAGGAGGAGTAAATGAA
>JAJRZB010000272.1 GCA_024275455.1 Bacteroidota bacterium
GCAGCCATACAACCGGTTCCGGCTGCAGTAACAGCTTGTCTGTAAGTTTTATCTGCAACATCGCCTGCAGCAAAAACACCTTCAACATTCGTATATGTTGATCCCGGTTTAACTTTTAAATAACCTGTTTCATCCATATCAAGTTTACCTTCAAATACTTTTGTATTTGGCTGATGACCGATTGCTATAAATATTCCGTCTGTTTTAATTTCTTCGGTTGAACCGTCTTTTGTATTCTCTAAAATTGCACCTGTTACTTTTTTCATTCCCATCATATCTTTTTCACCAAGAATTTCCTTAATTACCCGGTTAGTTGCAAAAGTTATTTTAGGATTTTTCTTTGCTCTTTCGTACATAATTTTAGAAGCTCTAAAACCATCTCTTCTGTGCACAACAACAACTTCCGAAGCAAAATTTGTAAGATAATTTGCTTCTTCCATTGCTGTATCTCCTCCACCTACAACCAAAACTTTCAATCCTTTGTAGAAAAATCCGTCGCAAGTTGCACAAGCAGAAACACCATGCCCCATATATTCCGTTTCACTTTCAATTCCAAGTAATTTTGCACTTGCACCGGTTGAAATAATAACCGCATCTGCCGTAAACTCCTTATCCTCGGCTTTTAACTTAAAAGGTCTCTGAGAAAAATCAACTTCGGTTACTTCTTTAAATTCACACTTAGCTCCGAATTTGCAAGCTTGTTTTCTCATTGTATCCATTAGTTCCGGACCTTGAATACCGTTTTCAAATCCGGGGTAATTTTCAACTTCTGTAGTTATAGTTAACTGTCCGCCGGGTTGTAAACCTTCAAAAATAATCGGACTTAGATTTGCTCTTGCGGTATAAATTGCAGCAGTTAATCCTGCAGGACCCGAACCAATAATAACTACTTTGTGGTGATTATCTGACATTTTATTTCTCCTTTTATCCCGGCGTAGTTTTTTGAACCAAGCCGGATTATTACTTTACAATAATTATTTTATTAAAAATTAGATACAATTTACAAAAATTAGTTTCAATAAAATATTATGCTTGTTTTGAAAATTAGCAATAGTTTCTATCCATACTCAAGATTAAAATTTAAGATTATTTTAATGAAATAAATTACTAACCAAAAGTTAAAGTTTAAGAGCGGAAAATATTTTTAGGGAAGAAAGATGATATGCTTTACCCAATATTTCATCATTTAATTAAGGATAAATTTTTACCGGACACTTACAGTAAGTATCCGGCAAATATTGATAAAGAAAGACTCTTTCCGTTTATTTTATTGATATAAGTTTACTTCACCATAATAAATTTTTTAGTGTCGGTAAACTTGCCGGCAACTATTTTATAAAAATAAACACCGCTTGTAATCCGTTGGCTAACGGAACTGCCGTTAAAAACAACATTGTATCTGCCGCTTTGTTTATAGCCGTTTACCAATGTTGTAATTTCTTTACCAAGTGCATCAAAAACTTTTAATGTTACAAAACCATCTTTCGGCAGTTGATAACTTATTGTTGTTTGGGGATTAAAGGGA
>JAJRZB010000273.1 GCA_024275455.1 Bacteroidota bacterium
AAAAGCTAAAAATCATTGAGGATTTTAATTTTAGAACTCGTTCACTTTAGTATTACTTCATCAATAACATTTTTCTCACCTTAACATTATTTCCTGCAGTAACTCTGTATATATAAGTTCCACTACTAAGAGCTGAAGCATTAAGTTCATATTTATATTTTCCAGGCTCAAGCTGGCTATTAACTAAAGTCATAACTGTTTCGCCTAACATATTATAAATAACTACTGACACCACCTCTTTTTCAGGTATTGAAAATGCAATAATTGTAGTAGGATTAAAAGGATTAGGATAATTTTGTGCAACTTCAAATTCAGTTGGAGTTCCAACCTCTACTTCAACTACTTGAGAGTATTCAAATTTACCATCTATATCTATTTGTTTTAGCCGGTACTTATATTTTCCACTTAGAGTAACTGAATTATCAACAAAAGAATAGTATTTTGGTGCATTGCTGTTTCCATGCCCTTCAACAAATCCGACTTTTTCCCAATCTTTGTTAGTGCTGAGATTTTCAGAAGTCTGAGTCACAAATTTCCTTTCTACATCAAACCCATAGTTATCAACTTCAGTGGCTGTTTGCCAGTTAAGATTAACAATATTGTTTGTAACAGACGCTGAGAAAGTAGTCAATTCAACAGGTAAAGCGCCATCTTCTTGAATATCATTCAAATCTCTCGGTTGAATTTGGTACCCCCAAGTATAAGGTGCATTATTATCATATTGATTAAGTATACCAACAACATCTTTAGGCCAAACCGGTTCCGCTGTTCCATCTATATTGGTATCTTTATCAATTCTCAGAGTAATTGTATTAGTTCCACCATCATCAGAAATTTCTATATTTGCATTGGTACCATCTGCCGGCCAAGTATCTCCAGTTCCGGTATTTACAACATGCTGAATACCTATTAACATTCCTTCATAAGTTTCAGGATCGGCTAAAAACCCTGAAATAGTCATAACAATAGGATCAGGTAAAACACCTGCTCCATTTATTTTTAACATTACAGGTTTCGGTATCGTTCCTAATCCATTATCAATGATATCAGAAGTCGGATTATCCGGCACAATTTCAGCTTTGCCATTATATTGATCTAATTTTCCTTCTACTATATAGTTATTACCTCTAATAATAGTTGTGGTTACATCACCATTTTTATAAACATTTATTCCTGCATCATTATCTTGAAGATATACATCCAGACTTGTTGTTGAAAATGTACCACTTGCAACTGTTGCTACTCCTGCAATTCTGGCATAAGTTTGTATATTAACCAATCTTCCATCGGAATCAATAGTACGTAAATTTGTAATTGGGGTTGTTCCAGTAAATACTTTTTGATGAGAGCTTGTTGAAGCTGCTCCATCTTCATCTTCAGCATATACCCAATATTCTAATAGGCTTCCATCAGTATAAGCGGAACTTGGTATTGTACCCTCAAAGGTTGAACCCACAGTATTACTCATTAAAACTTCTTGTTCACTGCCACCATCAACAGTATATTTTAGTTTCACTATTCCAACACTTGCATCATCAGTAACGTCTGCAGTTACAATAGTATTTTCATCAGCTGTTGGAATTTTCGGACTTCTTACTACATTAGTAATTGTAGGAGGTCCAGCATTTATAGCATGTGTGCCTAAACCACTAAATGTATCGTTCGGAAATCCAAGCCATTCAACGGATGGATCAAAAACATCATAACCATTAGCATCACCCCCACCAATTGAAGATTTTCTTCTTATTGTATTGTTTGCAGTAGAAACATCTCCGGTGCCCCATTCAGTTCCAGGATCAAAGCCTATCTGACCAATAACATCAATTGTATCAGTTCCATTTATAAGTACAACAGCATCATCCCCATTAAAATTAAGACTTCCTGTAGTAAAATCTGCAACTGCGAGTATTGAAGCATCTGCTGAAGAGTTAGCAACAACATAAACATCACCATCAACCAATGTCCCCGATACTAAATTAATTGTATTAGGCGATGTTCCACCATTAGCATAAATTTCAATTTTATAGCTTGTTGTAGAAAATTCTATATCCACACCGGTATTATTGAAAATCTCAATTGCTTTATTATTAGAGCTACCTTCTACATATTCTGAAAAGAATAGATCTTGTGAAATGTATTCTATTGTATTAAAGTCAATGTAATCAATGTATTCAGGATGATCAACAAAGGGGTTTCTGTTTCCTTCAATTGATTGAACATAATCATTCCTATCCAACTCCCATTGATCCGGAGGATCTTGTTGATGCCAAGAAAGTAAAAGGTTGAGGTCTTGCGGATCCCTGCCAAGATCATTTACAATATGATTATTCAGCCAATTAAAACTCCAATCATACCCGTCAATATCATCATAGCGAAGAGCCATATAAAGTATTGCTCTGGCAGCGTCTCCTTTATGCTCATCTCTTGGTTCATAAACTGTGTTTCCATCTACATCCGTACCAAATCTAGCTTCTAAAAATATTCCTGTTGTTGGATCAGGAGTCTCAACTATTCCAAGTGGATGATTACTTCTTACAGCATTTGCATTATCCTGATGAGTAGGGAAAAGATGATGCTGGTCAGCATATTCATCTCTTTCAACAGGGGAATCAGCAGGGTTTGTAGGCATCCAACTATGCGGATAAGTATGTTCTCTACTTAAAACATCCCACACAAAAGTACCTGAATAAATATATTCGTAATGAGAATAAACACAAAAGACTGATTTTGTTCCATCACCATTATCAATAGAAGCAAAATTGGCTATATTTGTTTCATCATACTGAGAATATGGCACCCATGTATAAGGATCCCGAATTCTATTTTTCAAGTCATCAACAAATGTTGTTAAATTCGGGTCAATATTATCATAGTAGTTTCCCGCTGAAGATTCAACAATGGTTAAATCAAATTGAGACGGTGTACCTGTTGTTGCAGAATTACCGCCGGTTACATTTTGTAGTTCAAAAGTTAATGTTTCGTTTCCTTCTGTTACACCATCATCGGTTATTGTAATAGTAACAGTTTGATCCGCAGAACTTCCGGCTGGGAAAGTAACAGTCTGAGTTGTGTATCCGTCTATATCTGCAGCATCTCCAAATACTAAAACTACATCAGCAGAAGTTGAATTACCGGCATCAGGATTTGTTATTGCCACAACTAAATTATATGTCCCCCCATTTTCAGCAACTGATCCCGAGCTATTTTTAAATTGAACAGTAGTGTTTGGTAATACATCAGTAGTTACCGAGATAGTATTTGAATTAGAAGATGTTCCTGCTGAATTACTTGCTCTAACTCTATAATAATAGTCTGTATTAGGAATAAGAGTTGTTACAGGTGAACTTGTAACATTTCCAACATCCTTATTATTGTAACCTGTAACAAAAGTAGAAAAATCAGAAATTTCCGATACATCCAGAAAATAAGATGTTGCGCCTGAGGATGCAGTCCAGTTAGCTGTAAAACTATTGTGCGTAATATCAGTTGCAGTTGTTGCTACAGGAGCTGCAGGAATGGTTGCTGCACTATAAGTATATGTTCCTATAGGAAAAGGTGTTGCAGCAGTACTGTTACTTGTTTCACCATCTAAAGCATTTGGGCCACTAAAAGACCAATTTGCCAGAACAAAAGTAGACCCATCCGGTCCGGTTTGGTCATTTCGATAAGACCAACCGTCCATGTATTCCCACGGTTCTCCAGATCCATCTACATTTATGTCACCAAAAGTATCATGAACAGTTCCATTTTTAAATAATTCAATAGCATCGTCTCCATTAATACTTGCGGCACTGCTTGTATAATCAGGATTAAAACCAAAAAAATCATTAAAACCTGTAGTTTCTGACGCTACATAAATAAATGTACCATTTGTTACTGAAATTGCAGGAAAAGTAAACTCCTCTCCGTCTGAACCACCACCATTGTTTGCACTTCCAAAACCGAAAATTGATAAATCTGGAATATCTTGATATACGTAAAATTCGATGGCTTTGGGTGTACCACCACTGAGTGGACCATCAATTACACCACTAATTAACATCTGTGCATTTAGTTGTAGTGTAAAACACAAAAATGATAAAAGTAATAAATTTAGTAATCTTAGCTTCATACAAATACTCCCTAAAAAGTTTAGAATAATTTTCTTAGAAATTAAGTTGAGTCTAAAACTAAGACAACCAAATACTATAATACGTGTTCTGCCTCACATAAATTATAATTAAAGATTAATTTATGTTAGTATAGATTGTTCTTTTATTCATGTTTTTACCAAATTGGGAGAATACATTTTGGCGAGAGATTTTTAAGCTGAGATTGATAATCAATTAGTGAAGTTTTTATTATTTCTGAATTCTGCTTATGACAGGTTAGACATGCCCCAACTGTTAAAACTCTTTTCTGTTCTTCAATGGTAAATGGTCTTACATTTTCTCTGGTAGCCATATTCTCACTTCTTGTCTGTAAGAATTCTATCCAGGCATCTTCCGGTAAATTATCAAATTCAGAGTTTGCAAATTTTGGTGTAAATTTCCATTAACCAATATTATTCCGGATTTCATAAACTAATTTTCCTCTCCCATAACCTAATGCAAGAGGTTCATTATGGCACGATTTGCAAGATCTGCTTTCTTTTCGAATTGTGTGGGCAACTGACGGGGCAAATAATCTTTTAAAAATTATTTCCGGTTTCTCATTTTTATAATTACTTTTATCCAAAGTCATTATCATACCGGGAATAAAAGTATCGATAACCTTTTTAATACTTCCATTTTCTTTGTCTTCTTTTACTCCTAAGGTGGGAAGCTCGGCAAAAAACTCACCATGATATTCAACCCAGGAAGAATCTGTATCTTTTTCATCCAATAAATTAAACCCTTTTGTATTTTTCTCGTAAGTAGTATGGCAGCCCACACATTGTGGTGCCCAAGCTGTATGACAGCTATTACATGAAAGATTTGAATGTGCTTTACTTTGTGTACATTCAAATCTTGGTGGATTAAGATTATAAGTTTTGCCTGTTACTTTTCCTATTAATTTGGCAGACCTGCGATTTTTTACAAATGTATTTACCAGAGGAGTTTGAGATTTTTTAACTTTAATAAACTTCCGGTTCTCATTATCCAACCCTCTAATTTCTGCTATTTTTCTCGATTCAAAATCAAATTCATCTAACGTCATTGTACTAAACTTTTTGTTGGAATGACAGTCTTCACATTGTATTAATATTTGTTCTTCCTTATGTTCATAAAATTTCCCATCACTCATAATCTCGTAGGCAATATGGCAATCTATGCACACTAAGCCCGCAATATGGTGAACATCTGGTTGAATCATTTCGAATATTCTTCCATCATCAAGCAATCTATATTTTTCACCTAATTTAACATCTTTTTTTTCCAAACCGGTTTCATGCCAACCCTCATAACCGGTTGATATTCTTCCAGATCTGCTATGGCAGCCAAAACAATGGTTATTAGAAATATTTAGACTCAGAGAAGGATGGAATTTAAGTAAAGCGGAATCCGGTCTAGCAATTTTTAAGGAATCATAATCAATCAGTTCAGCTAAAGCTTTTTTATTATAATTTAAATGGCAAGCATTACAACCGCCACCGCGGGATAATTCAGTTATTGGGCCAAAATTAACTTTTTCATTTCCAAGATGGCAAGATGCACATAAATTTCTTAAGTGAGATTCTGAGGCGGATTTACCAATTTCCTCAATATGAAATTTACCTGCCGGAGAATCAATTTCTTCAAAGGCAAATTTATTAACACTTATTATCCCACTCATTGTGGACATTAACGAGCTGTCTATCCTTTCCGGAATGCCCGGGTGACAATTTGGCTGTCCGCAAGTCTGTTTAGCATCCGATGCATTTCCCGGAATTAAAACCATTCCTAAATGAGCTTGTTCTTTATTTTTCGCAAGTGTATTCCCTAAATGACAAGATGAACAACCAATCTTTTTAGGATTGTGAAATTTAGAAAATCCGTTTACTTTCCCATGGCATTTATTACAGCTTTCTGAAATAACCGATATATTTTTAAAATCGCCGTCACTTTTGTTTTTATAAAGTTCAACCCAATCAACTTCAAAAACAAAAAAGTAAACTGCAAAAATAAAAGCTAAGCTTAATAAAACCCAAATTGCAATTTTTTCTAATAAATTATGGGTGATTTTACTGAACAAAATTTAATTCTTTCTAATTTATCTTTAGACTAATTTAATTTATCTGTGTTTTAGCAAAAACATTTTATGTAAAAAAAATTCCGACATAAAGTCGGAACCCAAAATAAAAAATATTTAGTTTATAATTTTCTTAAACATGTCTCCAAATAAATTCATCTTCCAATTCTTCAGGATCCAATTTGCCTTTTGTAAGGAGAGATTTTAGATCTTCTTTTGTCATTTTCTTATCATCATCAATACTATTAAGAAGTTCATTAAAATAACCTCTTGTTATATTAAAATTAGCAAGATCAAAATAATCATTAAAAACATTCAGTATTTTAGTTGCATTAGCTGTTTCAAATGCCCCGGTAATTCTATCTCTCCAGTCTATTTTATTCCAAAATATTTTTTTAAGTAAATAAATTGCATACTGAACTTCTGTAAGCGGAAATTTTTCGTTAAATCTTGTAGCTCCTACTTTTTCAAAATATTTTTCAGCAGTTTCATTTGTTGCACCTTCCTTTAACCAATCACTTAGATAAATATAAACTGCTTCCCCTCTTTTCATTGTCTCTTCATCACTAAAAGATTTATAAGTTTGTAAATAATCCGATTTTCTTACTTCGCTCAACCAATCTTTTTTTAATTCCTCAAGCTGATCATCAACAATTTTTGATAAATTTTTAATATGCATTATATTCTCGCTATTTAAGAATTAAATTATCTTATTATTCCGAGACTTAAACCTTCTCCGTACATTTGCTCTTTAATTTTTTTAACACTTTCTTGATACAATGCCCCTCCGGCAAATATTTTTTCTAACTCTTCTTTTGTAAATTTATTTGTTTCCTGAAGATGTTCATACAGCTTGTTAAAGTACCCTTTAATAATGTAAAAATCTCCGAGATCAAAGTAGTTATTTATTACCGTCATAAATTCAATTGCATCAATAGCTTTCAATATGCCAGTCGCTTCATCTTTCCAAGCAACAAAGCTCCAAAGAACTTTTTTTTCTAAATACAATGCATAGAAAACTTCGGTCAGCGTAAATCCTTCATTTATTCTTTCTTCACCAATTTTTTTGAAATATTCTGCAGCATCTTCATTTGATGCTCCTTTCATTAGCCAATCCAACAAATTTGTGAAAAGTATATTTCCTCTGGAAGTTAATTCTTCGTCGTTAAGATTTTGATAGGTTTCGAGGTACTTTGTATTCTTAACTTCTTGCACCCATGTTGAAGTTAAATTATCAAGATGGCTCTCTACTATTGCTATTAGGCTTTCGTATACCACTGTTACCTCCTTTTATCAAATTGATAAAGCGATAATAATAACTTTTTATCACACTTAAATATAATACTAAAGTTAATAAAACAATGAAAAAAAATATTTACTTTTTGTTTTTCATTAACCTTAAACTTACTTCATTCTTTTTCTGTTTAAGAATATTTTTTTGATTTTCGGTAAGACTGAGTTTTTCAATATCGGAATATTCTGATGCAGCTTCTTCATAAAGTTTTAAATTACTTAATAAATCGGCAAAATATATTCTGTCATTAAAATCGGAAGCAACTTTGGGATAATTTCTGAAAACCTCTTTTGCTACAATAATTGATGATTCAGTATAACCGCTTTCATTCAACTGCTTTGCTCCGTTAATTTTTTTAATTCCCAATACATTTTCATCAATATTAAGATTATTTTTCAGGCTTTTTTCTGCCCAGTAAACAGCGGTATTTTTAGATATACTGTTTCTTTTTATCTTCGGCACATTTCTTATTTCATCTAAAGTTAGTGCAAGAACCAAATCATTTATAGATATTTTTTTAATATGATTTAGTCCGATTGCCGCATCACTTTTTAGTAAGAAAGTTTCGTTATCCTTGCTTAATTGGATAAGTGAATTTTCTTCCGTTAAAAGTAAATCGGAGCCGGTTAAATTTTGACCTACTTTAACATCTTCCCATTTTTCTGATGTTACTCTAAGTAATTTTACCGTACCCGATATTTTTTCCACTACAAAATTTTGTGCATTTATTGTAATACTAAAAAATACGAGTAATACTATTAACTTTTTCATTTTTAACTCCTGTTCACAAAAGAACTCATTTATAATAAATTAAAATATATCTACAATTTCAACTGAATTTTTTGATAAACCAAGATTATCAATAGCTTCTAAATAAAAATCTTTTGAGCCGATATTCCATGCTTCTTTAAAATTTGTAAGTGAAGTTGTCTCTAGCGGAATCCAAATTTCTTCTTTACCGCTAACGTTTTTTCTGGTAAAATATTTTTTATCATTAATTGTAATTAACTCAGACATTTCCGGAGGAAGATTTAAATTTACCAGCAAAGAAACATGCCCGATTGAATGATTAGGTTTATAATCTATAAAAGCAGTTTGAATTCCGACTCCCTCTAAAATTGAACTAAAACATACACTAAGATCGTCGCAATCGCCACCCTTTATTTCAATAGTTTCACTCGGAAATTGAACGTAATCTGAAGTAGCTCTTCTGTCTGAAACGTACGTCATCGTTTTAACAAATCTATTAAATAAAAGTTCAAGCTTCTTAAATGGTTTTAAAATGTCATTCACTTTATTTAAACTGTCTCTGTACTCAATCAAAATACTTTTTGCATATTTATGTGAAAAATCTATATCACTTTTAACAAAATATCTTAAATTTCTTACATTTCCATCCCAACTGTTCTTGCTGTTAACCAGCAGAGGTTTTTGCATTTCATCATCCGGTTCATCGTATTTTGTAGTTAAATAAAAATTGGCCTGTGAAATTTTAGTCTTTTCAATTTGTAATTTGGAATCATCAATAATTGTAAAAAACGGAATTTCAACCGTATCAAAAGGTTCAATTGTAATTAAGGGAGAAAATATTTTTTCGGAATTTATATCGCTGATAAAACTTGCAGGTTTTATGGAAATTTTCTCATCGGTTAAATTGATGACTTTCCCTATTGCAAAGGGATGATCGATGTAATTATTTTTGAAAGTCGGGTATATTTCATCCGTAATATTAACATCCAAAAATTTTACTTGCTGCTGATTTTGAAAACTTAATGCAAAATTAAACGAAAGACTTACTTTATCATTGCTAAAAAAGTTATTCCTGATACTGCTAATCCCTTTTTGTCTAAATTGTTTAACTGATCTTTTTTTTCTATCGGAAAAATATTTTAAATACGAAAGAGTTACGCTAAACAAATTACTTGTGTAATTTATCGAAGGCAACACTCCGGCAATAAATGGATTTTGATATTTATCGTGCAGTGCAACTGTGCTTAAGCTAATAATTGAGTTTTCAAAAAAAGTATTAAAATTAAATCCTAATTGAAATGAACTTGAGGATTCATAGTTTAACCCAAAGCCAAGTTCGTTAATCGGGAAATAATTTATTCCGATTTGAACACCTTTTTTTTGTTTTAGATTAAATGACTTTGATTCAATTTCGAACTCACTTTTATTATTATCTTTTTTATACTCGTTTAATACAATTATATTTTGGGTACCGAATGTTAATTGTAATTGTTTCAACGGTCTATAATTTATTCCGATATCAGCTCTCCAAAAATTCTTGTCGACGAGTATTTCCCCTCTATCAATTAACTGACTATCCGGCAAAGTTGAAAAAATAGGAAATTCTTCTCCAAACTCTTGTTGAAAATAACGTAAAACAAATCCGGCTGATATTTCTTTATTAAAACTGTACGAATATCCGAATCCGTATTTTTCTTTGTACGACAAGTTTGTTTTATATGTCTGCACAGTATCGCCAATTACAAATTCTGTTCTGGAATTAAAAACAAAATCTTGAAAAATCCCCGGTGTATATCTCATAAATAAGTAATGGTTATTTAACTTTTTACCAAGAGAAAAGCCCGTTAGATTTACATTTTTGGAAGTACCTAATAAACTTGTAGTAGAAATGGAAAATTCGCAATTTTTTGTACTGGTAAAATTGGACACGTTAGATTCCAACGAATTAAGTCTAAACTCAGAATTACGGAGATCTCCAACCATGCCGTAAAAATCAACAGCTTGCTGAGCATATGTATGATTAATGCTGAACATAATTAAACCTATAAGAAATACAAAAATATTTCTATTAAATTTTAATCCATATATTATGAATACTTTGGGAAGCAAAATATACGTCACCTAATCTACTTGCAGAACTTGATTTACGAATTTTTCTAATAAAAGTGAAAACGATATAATCGTATTCACCGGAAGATAGAACTTCATTTATTAAAGAATTTGAGATTACAAAACTATTTGTACGCATTTTGGTTAGTCGGAATAACGGTACAACTTCATCTCTGCTTTCCAAAATGCCGCCGACAATTATCTCATCCGAAAAATCTCCGATAAAATCACTTGGGTTAATTGAACTTTTGTTCCAAGTTAAGATAATTTCAAAATTGTTTTGTGCCCTGCTGCCTCTTGTGGTTAATTTTCCAACAATTTCATCCGGGAGTCTTAGTGTCATTAAACTCGGACTGTTAAACTCGTTTATAAACTTTATAACTACATTTTTATTGTATGGAAATCTGAGATTATCCGGGTTTAAGACTTTTTTAAAAGTTATTACATGTTTAACACCAACCAATGTATCTTTTATTTGGAAATTTTCTCTATACTTTAAATAATGCGGAACTATTACTGCCGGAATATTATCAAAACTAACTTGACCAAATTCTAATGTTCTATAACCTATTAACCTATTTGAAGATGAGTATACTGCTTTACTTGTATCATAAAAAATTGCCTCGCCATATCCTTTGTAAACTGTTACCCCGCTAATTGTATTTTTTATTCCACTTAAACTAATTACTGATTTTTGAACGGGAATCGGATCTGTAATTCCGGTAGAATCATAACCCGTAATTACATAAGAATCTTTCTCAGGATTAATGACATCAATTTCCACTTCATCTTCTTTACTCGTTAATTCTATCGGTAACGGATCATCGCAAAAATTAAAAAGTAAAAGAATAATGATTATGACAATATTTTTATATAAAGTATTCATTCTTATTATCTATTATAAAAGCCTAATTAAATAAAAACAAGTGAAAAGTAAAGAAATATTTAT
>JAJRZB010000274.1 GCA_024275455.1 Bacteroidota bacterium
AATATAAAAAGATAAACAGCAAAATATAAGAAGTTAACATCAGCAAATTGATATAATAAACTTCCATGACTTAAATCATCCTTGAAAACTTCCATAAACAATCTGAACATACCAACAATGAATCCCCCGACTAAAGCAGTAATAGCACCTTTCGCGTTTATTCGTTTCCAGAAAATACCAAGTAAAAATACTGCCGCTATTGGAGGTGCAATATAAGATTGAACACTTTGTAAGTAATGATATAACTGACCCGAGATTATCTGCATTACCGGGATCCAAATTATTCCAAGTACAACCAATACTACTGTTGCTATTCTCCCGATAACAACCAGTTGTTTCTCTGATGTTTCCGGTTTCAGCTTTTTATAAATATCAATTGTGAAAAGTGTGGAACTTGAGTTGAATACAGCTGCTAGTGAACTCATTAAAGCAGCGAGTAATCCACCGGCAACCAGACCTCTGAAACCAGAAGGAAGTAATGTTTTAACAAGTGTAGGAAATGCTTGATCTGATGAAGCATAATCTAATTGACCAGATTGAAGCAATGCATAAGCAATTATTCCAGGAATAATAAAAATAAAGAATGGTAACAATTTTAGATATGCAGCAAAGATAGTTCCCCTTCTTGCTTGCTGCTCGTCTCTACCGGCAAGTACGCGCTGCACAATGTATTGGTCTGTACACCAGTACCAAATACCTACTATTGGCGATGCCAGCACCATACCAAGCCAAGGGAAATCCGGGTCACTTAACGGTAGGAATAAATTAAAATGCTCACTACCAGCAGTCGCGACCAAATTATCCCAACCTCCTATTTGCACCAATCCCATAATTGATATTGTTACCGAGCCAAATATCAACACAGCAGCTTGAATTGTCTCTGTGTAGATCACAGCTCGCAATCCTCCCAGAACAGTATATATACCAGTAAGAATAATTACGATCAACGCTCCCGTCCAAAATTCTACTCCCATTAAAGTTTCGAAAACGACAGCGCCTGCATAAACCGTTACAGAAATTTTGGTGAATACATAAGCAATAAGAGAAATAACTGATAAGAACCAACGTGTTGAAGATGAATAGCGTTTCTCCAGAAATTCAGGCATGGTAAAAACACGACTTATCATATAGAACGGAATAAACACCCACCCTAATATTAAAGCTATGTATGAGTGAAGTTCATAATGCCCCATTACTACACCGGTTTCTGCAGCGGTACCAGCTAAGCCGACAATATGTTCCGAGCCAATGTTTGAAGCAAAAATAGAAGCACCAATTACGAACCATCCAGCATGTCGACCTGCCAAAAAATAATCTTCTGTTGATTCTTGCTTTTGCCTAATCACCCACCAAGCTATTCCAAGAATTACAGTAAAGTATAATCCTATAACAACCCAATCCAATATTGTGAAAGTATTCATAATAATCTCTCTACTCCTTGTTAAATAACTTAATATTTATAACTTTTTATATCCTTTCTGAGTTCTCATATAAAATGTCTTTACCCAAATTATTTGTTTCAGATTCTATCTTTATTCTACGGTAAATGTATCTTTCAGTAATATATTTCTGGAAGAATTTCCTATTAACACTTCAAATTCTCCCGGTTCAACTACCCACGATCTCGAATCAACATCATAAAATGCTAACGCAGACTTATCAATTTTCATAGATACTTTTTTACTTTCACCTGGTTTTAAACTTACGCGCTTAAATCCTTTAAGTGATTTTATTTCTCTTTCCACACTAGCTTCTTTATCTGTGATATACATTTGCACTACTTCAGCACCACTAACATTCCCAGTATTTGTGACCGTTATTTCAACAAATAATGAATCATTTTCCGACATACTATTTTTACTTAACTTTAAATCACTAAACTTAAATGTGGTATATGAACGCCCGTAACCGAATGGAAACAGTGGGTCAACACTATTTTTATCGTACCACCTATACCCAACAAATATGCCCTCAGAATAATTAGCCATCTCTTTTTGTCCAGGATAGGTTTTTGCAACCGGTGTATTCTTTTCATCTTTAGGGAATGTCATAGGAAGTTTGCCCGATGGATTTACATCACCGAAGAGAATATCCGCCAGTGCATTACCTCCCTCTTGCCCAGGATAAAAAGCTTCGATAACTGCTGGTACATCATCAATCCAATCACTCATCAAAATTGGAGTACCATTGTTCAGTATTATAACTGTATTCTCATTAGCTTTTAATACATTATCAATCAGTTGTAAATGGTCCTCCGGTAATGTAAGTCTGTCCCTATCATTTGCTTCTCCCTCCCATTCTTCATTTAAACCGACAAATAGTAATACTACATCGGAAGACTCAGCTAACTGCACAGCTTTCTGGGGCATTGCTTTAACACTATATGGAGCAAATCCTAAACGACATAAACAACTACCAATATTTTCGTAAAATTCAACTTTCAAATCGTACAGTTTTCCTTCTTCGAACTTATACCGTATTGTCTTAAACTTACTTGGTTTTGAGTCTATCCAATAATCGAGGACTTTTTTACCATCGATAAACATTCGTACACCGTTATCAGATTGTAACCCTATTTCATAGCATCCTTCTCCAGGCGATTTGAATTTACCCGTCCAACGTGCAGACCACTTATCAAGATTAATAACACCAGGTTGAGGAGAACCTGGGTTATCAGGGTCACGTTCTCCACCATATCCCCAATCAAAATTGATGCTCTTTTCAATTCTAGTTAAAACAGGTTTTCCCTCAAGTTCACGGTTATTAAAATACTCAGCATAAATTCCTGGTTGACCATCAGGTAATAAATAGTATTTTGCTTCTGCAATGGGCAACTCTTTTTTCTTTTCTGGAAAGCCTCTTTCAAATTGAACCGAAATGCTATCTCCAACTTTCCTCTTAATTCCTTGTAATGGTGAAACGTTATAATTACCTTTAAGAAAACCGCTACCGCTACCACTCATACGCGCTACATTACCGTTAGGACCAATGACAGCTATTGAAGTAATATTAGATTTATCTAGTGGTAGAAAATTGTTTCTATTTTTTAATAGAACGATACTTTCTTGTGCAGTTTTTAAGGCAAGTGCTCTTCTCTCTGGTGTATCGGAATGTCCTCCATAACTATCTATAGACTCATCAAATAATCCTGCTTTGAACATGATCCTTAAAATTCTTCTTACTTTATCATCCAAAACAGATTCTTTTACTTCCCCATCTTGAATTGCTTTTAACAGTTTTTCTCCATAAAACTTTCCAGTTGGCATTTCCAGATCAAGTCCGGTATTAGCTGTCTTAACTGTTGATCGAACACCACCCCAGTCGGAAACAGTAAATCCGGTAAAGCCCCATTCTTCTTTAAGGATATCATTTAGTAAGTATTTGCTTTCACAAGCGTAATCACCATTTACTTTATTATACGCTGCCATTATACTCCAAGTATCAGCTTCTTGTACAGCAGCCTTTATTGCCGGTAGATAAATCTCTCGGAGAGCACGCTCGCCAACTTTTACATCAACATCAAATCGATTCCATTCCTGATTGTTTACAGTCATTACTTTAGTACAGGTAATCACTCGTTCTTCTTGGACACCTTTAACATAACTGACAGCCATACGAGATGTCAGATACGGATCCTCGCTGAATAATTCAAACGAGCGGCCTCCAAATGGTGTACGAATAATATTGATCATTGGTGCAAGAAGCATATTTCTTCCGAAAACGCGTGTCTCCTGACCTATATTCTTGCCAACTTGTTTCATTAAATCTGTATCGAATGTTGCTCCTAGATTAATCATTGCCGAATAATGTGTGGAACGTCCTTTTGCATTTGGACCTTGAGGTCCATCAGCCATTAACAATTCAGGAATGTCCAACCTAATATTTCTTTTTGTTTTAAAACCGAGACCACCAATAAGATCTACTTTTTCTTCCACTGTCATCCGTTTAACAAGGTCTTCTACCCTATATTCTATTGGTTTAGAATTATCTTTATAAAGAGGAAGTTCAGTTACTTGAGCAGTAATGACCGAACTAAATAATAATGCTACTATATAAAAAACGATATTTTTATTCATTCTATTTTTCATCAAAACGACTTAACTCTTTCATGTAAGAATTAGGATACATGACATCATGAACTTCTTCTACTACGATATCTCTTGGCAAATTAAACGATTCCTTTAATCGAGTATCAGTTGATGAAGCGCCTATTTGTATTTCATATTTCCCTTTATCAGCGACCCATGCACTTATCCCGCTCCAGAAAGAGGCAATTGATTCTTCATCTAATTCAAAAGTCAATTGTTGACTCTTGCCAGGTTGTAACAATTTGGTTTTTGCAAATCCTTTAAGCTCATGTACTGGTTTTTCAATCTCTGTTGTCGGAGCAGAAATATATAATTGCACAACTTCTTTTCCAGCCACTTTCCCTGTATTCTTAATTGTTACTGTAACTTTTATCCCCGGAGAAAAAGTATCACTGCTTAATTTTAAGTCTGAGTATTCAAATGTTGTGTATGATAGTCCATATCCAAATTCATATGCAGTAGGCATGTTAAAGGAATCATAATAACGATAGCCTACATAAATGCCTTCTTTGTAAAACGTATTGATTGGCTTATCCACCGGCAAACCGTGGAATGAGCTTGCAGAAGGAACATCTTCATACTTTATTGGAAATGAATCAGGTAATTTACCAGAAGGATTAACTTTGCCAGTCAATATATCCGCCACAACATGACCGCCCTCTTGTCCTGGTAACCACGTTAATAGTATAGCATCGGCATAATCTCTCCAACTTGCCGTTTCCCAAACACCGGCAATATTGAGTACAACAATTACCTTTTTCTTCGCTGCATGAAATATTTCACTAACATTTTTTACTAACTCAAGTTCAATTTGTGTTATCGGAAGATATCCATTTTCGTAATTTTCTCCAGCACTTCTACCGATAGTTATAATGGCAACATCTGACTGAGATTCATATTCTTTAATCTCTTCCTTCGATAATACTTTTTCTTTACTGAACGCTACTAATCTATTCTTAAAATGAGGAGGAGCCTGATTGCCTTTGATTCCATTATCCTTACGCATTTTGGGATTATCAAAATATGGAGGGACTAAATTCTCTCTTCTGATTTTTTCGATATAATCAGTATAACTTGCTTCCATATTTTTCAATACTTTAAATCCAGCTTTTTGAAGTCCTTGATTGATAGAAACTCTGTATTTATAACTTCTCACAGTTCCACTACCGGTTCCAAAGGCAATTAAGTAATATGATATTTTTCCAAACAGAGCAACCTTATTTTCTTTTTCCAGATTTAACGGTAGAGTGTTATTCTCATTCTTTAACAATATCATACCTTCCTCTGCCGCTGCTCTAGCTATTTTTGCGTGTGTCTTTAACTCCGGTTTTGAATTTGGGACATACCCTTTAGCTCTAGGTGAAGTTAATTTGAATTTCAAGATGTAAAACAAATTCCTATCAAGTGTACTTTCTGACAAAGTTTTATCCTTTATTGCTCTATACAACTCATTATACTCTTGCATGTTACCGCTCATCAAAATATCACTACCAGCTCGTACTTTTGCCACTGCACTTCCTTTTCCATCAAAGTCGGTTACATACAGTCCATCAAATCCCCACTCTTGTCGTGCAATTGTTGTAAGCAATTCAGGATTCTCAGCAGTGTAGTAACCGTTAACCTTATTATAGGAAGGCATAATTGCTTTAGGGTGGCCTTCTCTAACTGCAATCTCAAATCCTCTTAAGTATATCTCTCGCAAGGTTCTTTGGCTAATCACTGCATTGTAATATCTTCTGTTAGCTTGCTGATTATGAGCTACGAAATGCTTGAGTGTTACACCAATACCATTGGACTGTATACCCTTAACCATTGAGGCGGCCATCTTTCCAGTTAATAATGGATCTTCAGAATAATATTCGAATCCTCTGCCATCCTTAGGGTTACGATGAATATTTACTCCAGGTGCTAGTACAAGATTATAATCGTATTCTAACGCTTCATTTCCGAATGCCTTGCCGACTTCTTCCACTATATCCGTATTCCAAGTTGAAGCCAGACATGTTGCCGTTGGAAAAGCTGTTGTATATTCACAATCTTTCTTTCCATCTTCACATGTTTCCCTGTTCAACCCGGCAGGTCCATCGGACATAGCAGTGGTTCTGATACCAAGTCGAGGAATTACAAGTCTCGATCTTTGATCATTTATAATTATCCCTTTTCCATCTTCAACTTTTTCAGGATTTTCTACATGAAGAAATTTTCCATCGCCAACAATTAAACCTATCTTTTCCTCAATGGTCATTTGGGAGATCAAATCTTTAACTTTTTTATCAATGGAACTATCATTGCTTTGTGCACACATTGATGAGTTTGTAAATAGTAAAACAGCAATGACTACAAACGATATTTTGATTTTTAACAGATTCATAATTAATGTTTTCATTATACCACTATTTATTTCTACTTAATTCTTCCATATAAAAATTAGGGTACATCACATCATGGACTTCCTCAACAACTATATCCTTCGGGAGTTTAAATGATGTTTTAAGTCGTATATCTTTTGATGATGCACCTATACGTACTTCGTAGTTACCTTTGTCTGCAATCCAAGCACTTATTCCACTCCAGAAAGAAGCAAGAGATTTTTCATCCAATTCAAAGGTCAGCTTCTGACTTTCGCCGGGTTGTAACAATTTTGTTTTTGCGAATCCTTTAAGTTCTTGTACTGGCTTCTCTATTTCTGTTGTTGGAGTAGAAAGATATAATTGAACAATTTCTTTGCCAGTAACTTTACCAGTGTTCTTTACACTCACAGAAACCTTCAGTCCAGAAGAGAAAGTGTTACTGCTCAATTCTAAGTTCGAATATTCAAACGTTGTGTACGATAATCCATAACCAAATTCATAAGCGGTAGGTACATTAAAAGAATCATAATAACGATAACCAACATATATACCTTCTGTATAAAAAGAGTTAACCGGTGCTTCGACTGGTTTACCTGGAAAAGACTTTGCTGACGGAACATCTTCATACTTCAAAGGAAAGGAGTCGGGCAACTTACCTGATGGATTGGCTTTACCAGTCAATATATCAGCAACGGCATATCCTCCCTCTTGTCCGGGTAACCAAGCTAAAAGAATGGCATCTGCATAGTCTCTACAACTTGCTGTTTCCCAAACACCGGGAATATTAAGAACAACAATAACTTTTTGCCAGCAGAACGGAATATTTCGCTTACATTTTTTACAAGATCAAGTTCTATCTTAGTGATCGAAAGATATCCGTTCTCATAGTTTTCGCCGGCACTTCTACCAAGAGTAATAATAGCAAGATCACTTCTTTCCTCATACTTCTTTATTTCATCTCTGGAAACATCTTTTTCTTTACTAAATGCTACCAATCTGTTCTTGAAATGAGGTGGAGCTTGGTTCCCTTTAATTCCATTATCTTTTCGATGCTTTGGAGTATCAAAATATGGAGGGACAAGATTTTCTCTTTTAATCTTTTCAATATAATCTTTGTAATATTTTTCCATATCTTTCAATACTTCAAAACCTACTTCGTTAAGTCCGTCATCGATTGTAATAGCATGTTTATAGCTTCTTACACCACCGCTACCTGTTCCAAACATTATTAAGTGATAAGATATTTTACCGAAGAGAGCAATTTTCTCTTCTTTCTCTATGTTTAACGGTAAAGTGTTATTCTCATTTTTCAGAAGTACCATTCCTTCTGCAGCAGCATCTCTAGCAACTTTAGCGTGCGCTTTCAGATCCGGCTTAAATGACGGCTCATATCCTTTCATGCTGGGAGAATCTAATTTTAACTTCATATTGTATATTAGATTTTCGCTGAGTGTTCTTTCGTCAAGTAGTTTACTTTTAACTGCTCTTGTTACTTCTTTGTACTCTTTTTCACTACCACCCATAATCATATTAGTACCGGCTCTTACCTGAGCAGCAGCATCACCGTAATGCATATCAAAGTCAGTCATGAAAAGGCCATCAAATCCCCACTCCTTTCGAACAATTTCTTTTAGCAGTTCTGGTCTTTCCGGTGGATAGTAACCGTTGACTCTATTATAAGATGTCATGATTGCTTTTGGCTTTCCTTCTTTAACAGCTATCTCAAATCCTCTAAGATAAAGTTCACGCAAAGCACGTTGACTTACGACTGCATTATATTTTCTTCTATTTGATTCTTGATTGTTCGCTACAAAGTGCTTTAGTGTAGTTCCAATTCCATTAGCTTGAATAGCTGTAACCATTGACGCAGCCATTTTCCCAGACAATAACGGGTCTTCTGAAAAATATTCAAAATTACGTCCGCAATTGGGATTACGATGCAAGTTGAGCGCTGGCATCAATATGAGGTCGTAATCATATTCCAATAATTCATTACCAAGAGCATTTCCTACTTTATCAATTACTTCTGTATTCCAAGTAGCTGCCAAACATGTTGATGTAGGGAAAGCGGTTGTAAAAGTATAATCCTTCACTCGTTCCGGTGCAGGTCCTTTGTTAATGCCCGCTGGCCCATCAGTAAGTGCTGTGGTTCTAATGGAGAGACGAGGAATAAGCATCCTAGAATTTCTATTAGCAATTGGGACTTCAGTATTCTCCCCTTTTTGTGATTTAGCAGATATAAATTTTCCGTCGCCAACGATCAAACCAATTTTCTCTTCCAATGTTAACTTCGATACCAGGTCTTTAGCTCTTTCTTCAAGGGATTTCGTTTGAGCAGTTGTAATCACATTCACACTCAATAGAAAGAACATTCCTACAATTACAAAATATTTTAATTTGAAATGGTTCATATTTTCTCCTATCTACTTTATCTTTTTATAAACTTTTACATAATCAACAATAAAAGAATCAGGTAAAGCCGCTGTTTTAAGTCCTTCTTCAGAACATGGTTCAAAACTAAAAATAATGCTTTCTTCAATATGGGATATAGCGTTTTTATACTCGTAATATTTAAGTCCATCAACAAAAAAAGCATACTTTTCGGGTGTCCACTCAACTGCAAAAGTATGAAAGCCTTCTCCTATTCCTTCTACTTTGCTGAGGAATGCACCAGAAGTTTTTTGATTAGGTCCGTATGCCCAATGTAAATTATGTGAAACGAAATCACCGCCTTGATCTTTGAAATATTCAAAAATATCTATCTCTGTTCCGAACTTGCCAGGATCCTCGCCTTGTGATATCTTTGGTGATTGAATCCAAAACGCAGCCCATGGACCTGTTGTTTTCGGTAATTGTGCTCTGCACTCAAAATATCCATATTTAAAACCCTTAATACCTTCTGTGCTTATAGCACCAACTTTCAAAGTATCATTTTCCATATAAGCGTTAATTGTCATATATCCATCTTTTACTTCAACCGCGTCAGGTGTGCCGAATCCGGCACGTCGAGGTCCTAAAGCACGATGTCTCCACTTTGTTTTATCAAGTTCATTTCCGTTAAACTCATCTTCCCAGAATAATTCATATCCTTCTTTCTTAAGGTCAAACGGAACATTGGACAAAGGTTTATAAAGTTCAGTTTCCGCTTTATCTATAGTTATTATAACAGGTGTATGCCACAAACCACCACTATTTCCCCAATCATCAACACGAAGGGCTATTAAGTTAGCTTTCCCATATTTAATTTTCTTCGTCACTTTTGTAAAAGATGGTTTACCCGCAAACGAATATTTGGAATCTCCATACGAACTTACTTGTACTCCATTAACATACAATGTATAAGCATCGTTCACTCCAGCGAATTTTATCCAAACGTCTTTACCCTTCCACTCAATAGGAATATCTACTACTTTCCGATACCATGCAATACCATCCACATCCTTAAAACCTTGATCCTCCCAGCGCAAACCAGCGTTAATAGAAGCCCATTTGGAATCATCAAAATCTACGGTATACCACTTTTCAGATATGCCAACATTATTATCATCCGGAGAAAACTTCCAATTCTTTTCCAAATCAATTGTTTGCTGTACATCATTTTTCACACATGAACTAAAAAAGGTTGTAACAAAGAGAAAAAGCGCTAATCTTATAATTGTTTTCATTATGCCTTCCTTGTTTTTATTCTAATCCGAAAATCGGTTTGTTCGTCATCCATCTACCGCGAGTAAAATCCGGGAAGAATTGAGGAGCCCCATTGCTTGCAACCGATGCTTCGGATAATGGCGATATTGCGCTCCATGCTGCTGCATCGTAAACATCAATCGGCGGATGTACTTCGTTTCTTACACTTTCCAAGAACGTTTTTATTGTGAAGTAATCTATACCACCATGTCCGGTGCCTTTAGCTTTTGCCTCTTCCTCTTTCCACATTTTATGATCATACTTTTTCATATACTTATCGTAGGCTTCATCTGTTTCCCATTGATGTTTAGGAGATTGTCCTTCTATATAGATTCTTCTTCCTTCAAATTGTCCGCCCCACACACCTCCATTACCGTGAAGTGTGAAACCCCATGAGTATGGTCTTGGTAAGTTGGTATCATGACTTACTACTATCGTTTCGCCATTAGCAGTTTTTATTGTTGATGTAACAATGTCACCAAGTTTCCATTTTAATTTTGCATTCGGATGATCTTCGCCACCTTCTGGATTATCAATAATATATTTGTGCAACCCCGTCGCTTTAGTAGCAACAGATGTAAGAGATACAAATCTGTTGCCTCTGTTGATGTCAAACCAAGTTGCAACAGGACCAACACCGTGAGTGGGATAAAGATCTCCATTACGTTTGAGGGAATGTTCTGTTCTCCAGCGTGCTTCTCCTTTTGCTCCTTTACCAAACTCAACACCAGGATTGAATTTCACTTCGCGAAGATCATGCTGATAACCACATGTAGCATGAACAATTTCACCAAAGACTCCTTCTCTAACCATTTTTAATACGGCCAATGCTTCACGTGCAAAGCAGACATTTTCCAGAATCATCAACGGCACACCTGTCTCCTCTGATGTGTTTACCAAATCCCAACATTCCTTAATTGTGTTTGCAGCGCTTACCTCAACTCCAGGATATTTGCCAGCTCTCATAGCTGCAACTGACATCGGAGTGTGCCATATCCATGGTGTTGCAATGATTACTCCGTCCACATCATCGCGTTCCAGTAGTTTCATAAATGCATAATCATCACCAGTATAAACTGTAGCTTCTTTTCTCGAATGATCTCTCAGTATCTTCTGTGCTTTTGTAATAGCTTCGGGATCAACATCACAGATCGCTGTTATTTCAACATCGTCATAATTGGATACATTATTCAAATGGCTCCGACCTCTTCCACCAACGCCAATAAAAGCTATGTTCAATTTCCCATTTGGTTTAGATCTTTTAAAACTAACTTTCGGACTAGCAGAAATTATGTTAGGAGCAAGTGCAATTCCCGCACCGGCAGCAGCAGCGGTTTTGATAAAGTCTCTTCTGTTTATTCTTCCCATCTTTATTCCTCTTAAGATTTCAATTTAACATTTGTATTTATCTAATAAATACACAATTAAATATTATTAACATACCAACAACTTTAATTTATGTTCAACTTCCAATGAGTCTGCATAAGGCTGGTCTTTTCTCCCTCTTTATCAATCTGGTAATAGACTGTTAATATTGTTCCATCATCTAATTGAATAGATGCAGGATAACCCAAATCACCACTATTACTCATGCTCAAAACAATTTCATTTCCAACATCCCAAGTCTTCCCTCCATCCTTACTGATACAGGCTCTTTCACTATATGGAATTTTTCTAACTCCATATGAAACCAATAACCAGCCATTCTTAAGTAATAGTAAATGTGGCGGGTAGCCCCAAATATTTGTTTTATGAGTTTCAGTCCACGTTTTACCACCGTCATAACTTTCCGACTGACGTAAGTAAGAATTTGTTCTATCATCAGGGTTATACCTAAACATCGCTAATAACTTTCCATTAGGCAATTCTACAACATGTGGTTCCGAGTATGGAGCAATGGATTCATTTTTGGGGATATTGATGGTAGAAAATAATTTCCAATTTTTACCGTCATCACTTGATACTTCAACTGCTATTTTTTTTTGACCATTTATATTTGCTGTACCAACATATAATAATCTTCCATTTTTTAATTCTATTGGTCCGTGCGGTGCAGAGACTAATTGTTTAACCGGTTTTTCCCAGGTTTTACCCATATCAATTGAACGACGAGTCCAGTTTCCTAACCATTTGTTAATGGTTTCTTTACTAATTTTTTCTCTGTGTCTTTTCCAATAAGGATGCTGAGCATAATATCTATCCGTATCAAAAGCTATAGAAGTGAACCAATTAACAAGCAATGTTCCTTTTCTAGTTTCTAAAATACCGGCATCACGATCATCAAGCGGAGTATTATTTATCGTTTCCGGTTCGCTCCATGTTTTACCATTATCTTTGCTCCGGATCATTTGAGTTATTCCAAATGGACAGACATGTCCGTCTCTATTGCCAGAAAATACAACCAGCAATTCTCCGGTACTTGTTTTGGTAATTGAAGGCCAACCGATATATCTATCCTTTTGTTTACAAATTACTTTTGTCCCAATAATTTTAGCTACTTTTGAACTATTAGATATTAGTCTTTCCTTTTTAGAATCAAATAATCGCTGTTCTTCTAAACTATAGATTTGTACATAAGCACCCCACCCTCCGCCTAATTGGTTTATTTTTAGTAAAATAGTATTTCTTCCCTTTTTAAGATTAATACGGGCAATATTTTGAGATGGTTCTGCACTTCTACCATCAAGATATTCTATAACTATTTCACCATTTACCCAAACTTTTCCGCCATCATTTGTTCCGATATGTAAATAAACATCTTGTTCTTCTTCACTTTCAAATTCAGTATATAAATAAGTAAACACATCGGAGGGATTTCCAAATAACTCAGTTAAATCAATATAATCCGTTTTCCACGCATGATTTACAAAAACATTTGTTTTGCCATTCGGAGTTTTGAAGAATTTTTCAGGAATAATTTTTGGCGATTTTTCTCCGCCAATTGAAGTAAGAAAGTCTTCCATAAAACCATCTTGCAATTTATCATGGTTTGTATCTGTTGGATAATATTGGCTTGGCATTGGGTTAGTTACGAGCCAATTAAGAATAGATATAATTTTTATATTTTTATTAATGTGAATAATAGACTCTTGAGCAATGTTCGCATTTAAGTTTAGAATTATTATAATAAATGTAAGACTTAACCTTGTTTTGTAAATCATTTGAAATATCAAAGACATATAATGCTCCTATTACTGAGTTAATTAGTAAGTTGATAAATATGTACATCAAATGGTTTGTAGATGTCTGTGAGTTTTCCATCTTCGAGTGTAACTTCTCGGTTTTCTGATAATACTTCTGCTTTTCTAAATTCTGAGAATCCACTGAAAGTTACTTTAACCGGATTTTTATCTGAGTTTGTAGTTATCAGATAAAATTTATCATCTTTCTTTTTTAAGATTATTTAAATTCCCGCATCAACAGAGTGTCCCATTTCATGATAAGTAATCTTGATATTTTTCTTTACTGTTTCGGAAGAAAGAACATTCTGCATAGATGCTAATTCTTTTGTGACTTTATTGAGATTATCCATAAACTGAGATGGTTGAGGAGTATAATTTGTGCCCCAAAATATTATTCCATTAACACCATGTACTACCGCATTGAAAACCATAAATCTGCTTTCTTCATAAGTAGGATATTGAATTTTCGATAGGTCTCTTTCACTGCTCGGTTTAAGCATTTCCCAAGCAAAACCTTGTAGTACAATAAAAACCGGTTTGGAATTGTTTGCAACATTTTTCATCTTTTCAACATATTCACCAACTTGACTAACATACGTATTAAGTAAATCACCTTGAAAACCATCTTCAAAAATTGCATAAGTAGGTTTAATTCCCTGGGGAATTACCGGATAAATATCACAAGCAATAATATCTGTTGAAGGATTATATTTTTGTAAAGTCGAGACTAAATTAACAGGCGCATGGTTAGTATAAACCGGATGTTCGTTATCGATAGACTTTATCAATTTGTATGTTGCTAACATTTTTTTCGGAGTAATTCTCGGTTCTGCTGAATTCCAAGTCCAAGCAGGTTCATCTGCTATTTCCCAACTTAACAATGAGGAATGATTCTTAAATTCATCAACTATTTTGGATATTTTCTTAGAAGAATTACTATCAATTATAACTCCGGTTGTTAACCAAGTTAATAAATTGTATTTTGATGCACTATCAAGTTGTGCTATATTTTGAGAAACTCGTACATAATTATATCCGTTTTCTTTTAGCGTTTTGAAAGGATTCTCTGATTTTGGAAGATGATAGGAACCGATAATAAATGTTCGTTCACCATCAATTTTCAACATTCCATCATCAGAAAAGGTGAATCTTTGATTACTTCGTGGATTTTTCAGGTAATAAAAATGACCGTCCTCAGCTCCAAGCAATAAATCAGGTATTCCATTTTTGTCCCAATCAACTATTGTAGGACTTGTTGAATGACCAGCTAATTTCTGCTCTGTTAAATTTCCTAAGTTTTTAAAAATAATTTTTTCATTGTTTTTACTAATATTTTTGTAGAACTCACAATTTTTACTATTAACTAAAAGGTCCGGCTTTCCATCTAAATCCCAATCAACAATTGTTATTTTTTTTCTTCCGCTTTTTCCCGCGACTTTATGATTAAGTTGTAGAGGGTGATTTTCTTCATTATAAAAAATACGCTTCCCAGGTAATAGTTTGAGTCTATTATTTTCTTTAATCCTTTCAAAGTAAGATAAATAACCTTCGTGATCCAGCATAATTAAGTCATTCAAACCATCTTTATTCCAATCAGATATTAGAGGTGTTGTTCGCCATTGTGTTACTAAGTTGTTACCTTCCGGGTCCCACCAATTCCAAAATGGTTTTGGATTCTCACCTTTCCATTCAACCTCTATAGCCTGAGCATCAGCTAATTTTGGTTTAGTTTTTTCACCAATATTCTTATACCAAATTACTTTGCCCAAAATTGAATTAATAATTATATCTTTTAATCCATCGTGATCCCAATCGCCTACACTAAGGGTAGTATATCCCCACTTAGCTTCACACGGACCTTGAATAGAACCGTTATAACCTGCTTGAATTCTTATTGTTTTATCATCAGCTTTTAAGTAAACTGGCTCTGCCCATTTAGGCGGATTTTCTCCGTTAAGATTTTCAACAAAACCAATATAGCCTGCTGTATTACCGCAAATTAAATCATCATCACCATCATTATCCCAATCAACACTAAACGGTGAAACCAATGCTCCGAACTTCAGATTATCTGCTTCTTGTTTAAAAAACTTTGGAGTTTTAAACCGGGGAATATTCTTCTCGAGTTTCCCTGTATTTTCGATAAGTGCAACACGCCCGTCTTCTTGTCCAACTACTAAATCAATATCTCCGTCTTTATCCCAATCGATTGCCAAGGGAACAATCATTTCTAAATCCATTGTAATAGGCTTATCTAAATAAGTTAAATACTTACCTGGCGCATACTTTGGATTTCTTCTACTTCCAATATTTTCAAAGTAAGTAAACTTATCCAAAAACTCTCCGCAAATAATATCCAGGTCTCCATCATTATCAAAGTCGGCAAAATTTGCCGACGGCATTCCATATACGTCAATTGGCTTATCATCAGCAAAAATTAATTTCGGTTTAGCATAAATAGGATTTTTAGTTGAACTAATGTTTCTTAATATGTATATATAACCATGTAACGGACCTTGTTTCCAAACACCATTTTTATCAAAAGCGTTATCCCAACCATAATCAGACCAATCACCTACACTCACAACCAAATCAATATTTTCATCCCCGTCGTAATCAACATATTTCCATTGATTCGCTCGAATTTTTCTCCCTTCAATATGAATGTTTTCTTTTTCATAAATTTTGATAACTTTTTCATTTTG
>JAJRZB010000275.1 GCA_024275455.1 Bacteroidota bacterium
ATTGAAAGCAAATCACAACCTACCGGGATTGATATGAGTGCGACAACTAGCTGTTTTAAATATTGTCAAATAACAAATTGAAAGCAAATCACAACTCTGTTAATGTTGGTTCAGGCATGTTACCTGCTGTTTTAAATATTGTCAAATAACAAATTGAAAGCAAATCACAACCTATAGTTATTTTGCCATCTTTATACTTAAGCTGTTTTAAATATTGTCAAATAACAAATTGAAAGCAAATCACAACCATTCTTCTCATATAACTCTTGATATTTCGCTGTTTTAAATATTGTCAAATAACAAATTGAAAGCAAATCACAACTGTAATATTTTTTTATCCTCCTGCCCAAAGTTGTAAATAATCACTACAGCCTTGAGCAGTTGGAAGTAATATTTATTCTACTTTTCCTGCTTCAGTCGCCTCAGAAACTTCGAGCAATTTCCCGGTTTTACAGTCATAAATATAACCATAAATCGGAATATTGTTTGGCACCATAGAATTATTTCTAATTCTTTGTACATCCTCTAGTACACTTTGCTTTTGGTTCTTTATTGTAA
Source organism: Bacteroidota bacterium (assembly GCA_024275455.1). Lineage (GTDB taxonomy): Bacteria > Bacteroidota > Ignavibacteria > Ignavibacteriales > Melioribacteraceae. Next base: position 559 of record JAJRZB010000275.1, read on the forward strand.
GCCATTCAACAAACTTGCCGTCTGCAGTACCGTTACCATTACCTGGATCGCTCCATCCGTTCTCATCAATTTTAGCAGTCTTTAAACTACTTTGTAATAAATTAGCTATTATTTCATTGTTAAAAGTTTCCATTCCACAATCTGAGTGGTGGATAACAAACCATTCTCGTGTACCAAGAAGTTTATAAGAAATAACTAAAGACCGAATTACATCATCACTAGCTCTACCACCGGCATTTCTTATAACGTGAGCATCACCTTCTGCTAATCCGGCAAATTTAGAAGGAACCAGCCGTGCATCCATGCATGTTAATATTGCAAAGCGTTTTTGGGGTGGCATAGATAAATTCCCTTTTCCATCAAACTTCTTCACATACTCTTCATTAGCCGAGAGTACTTCTTTAACTATATTACTCATTTTAATTCTCCTCTAATATTTTGCAGAAAAATAGATCATAAAAGATTTTTTCTGCTATTTAAAAAACATTGTTATTAATAATTCCTTGCTCAATCCACTATTAAAATACCTTGGTTCATAAGTAATAATTACAATAAATATCACTTTAACCAAAAGGAGCCTTAATTATATAATGTATTTAATTACAGACTACTTTAGATTTGAGCAAAAAAAAACCCCCTACAGAAAGATTCCTGAGGAGGTTTAATAAAAAATATATTAATTCCTTCTCTCTCATCTTTCCCTAATTAAAGGGCAGGAATTAGCACCTTTCCCAAATGGGCGGTTGCCAAGGCGTCATTGGGCCTGTTCCCTCAGCCTTTCTCGATAAGAGTTCTACTTGTTTACTAATTAAAGAACAACTTTACTTCGAAGTAAATATTATTTGCAAATAATTAAATCAAATGTAGCGCAAAAATATTTATTTGTCAAGTATAAAATTTATGTTCATAAAAGAATTCTTTTCCTATCTATAATAACTCCACTTCTGAATAAAGGATTACTAATAATCCCAAAGTATTTTGCAAACTAGGCCTTAGGTTTTATCCTCCAAGTAAATGCAAGTAAAATGATTGAGATAACCGTACTAACTAAAATTGCAAGTATTACAATATCCCAACCGGTTTGCTTACCATATAAATTTCCGAAATAATCTGCAATCCAGCCAAATCCTTTTGCTTGAATAGTTCGACCAATGTAACCAAACAAGCCCACGAATCCTGCTGCGGTTCCAACCGCCTTTTTAGATGTTAGATCTAATGCTGCAACACCCAATAGCATTACCGGCGGATAAACAAAAAATCCCACTACAGCAAGCATTGTCATGTCAATCCAAAGATTTCCAGGAGGATTAAGATAAATTACAAGAAATGCAAAAAAGATTGGAATCATACATAATAGAGAAACCATTCCTCTTCTACCCCCAACCTTATCAGAAAGCCAACCCATTAAAACCGTAGAAGGAATTCCGCCAAACTCTAAAATTAATATTGCAACCCCACCTCCCCCTAAAGTTGCATGTTTAACTTCACGTAAGTATGTTGGACCCCAATCCAACATGCTATAGCGGACTATGTAAACAAATAGATTAGCTATGGCAAAAAGCCAAAGGTATTTGTTTTTTAAAATGTGATTAAAGAATAATTCTTTGGTTGTTAATTCTTTTTCTCTATTACTTTTATTCTCTTCTCCTTCCGGGTATGTATTTGTGTATTCTTCTATTGGCGGCAATCCAACTGATTGCTGTGTATCGCGCAACCTTTTAAATAAATAAAAAGAACCGATTAAAGCAATAGTTCCTGGTACATAAAATGCAGCATTCCATCCTGCAAATTGAATTGTAGCAAAAGCAGCAATTACTCCTGCAAGTCCTCCGCCAATATTATGGGCAACATTCCAAACTGCAAAAACAGTTCCCCTTTCTTTAATACTAAACCAATGCCCAATTGATCTTCCGCACGGAGGCCAACCCATACCTTGTACAAATCCATTCAACGTCCACAAAAATAAATGGATTGAATAACTTTGTACACTTCCAAACATAAAATTTAATAATCCGGTTAAAAGAAGTCCGAATGCCATAAACTTACGGGGATTGCTTCTATCAGAAAGAGATCCATTTAAAAACTTACCAATTCCATAAGCTATTGCGTAAAGAGCTAAAATGTTCCCAATCATATTATAGTCATAACCAAGTGCACCTTCAATATCTTTAGCTACTGTTGATAGGTTATTACGCACAAGGTAAAACATTGCATACCCTAAAAATGTAGATTCAAGAACCCGCCAACGATTTATTTTATAAATTTTATCAATTATATCTTTTGGGATACGTTCAATTTCAGAATCCGGTTTGAACCAATTAATGATTTTTAGCAGCATTATTTCTCCATAATAAGAATAATTTTCTTTTTAACTTAAGACCTTCTATTTAAAAATACCAATAGATGGAAAAGTTTTAATTTATAGGCAAATTAATAATTAAGTTTTTAAACTATTAAAAAACTTTAAAGAAATTAATCCATAGTTTGTGTTAAACAAGTTCTTTAACATTCTTTTATGTAGAATCAATTTATGAAATAATAATCATTTCATAATGGGATCTAGTTTATGCTAAGTCTATATGTATTACTTCTACTTATATGCAAAAATATTCGCTAAACTTTAATTTCAATAACATTTGCGTATATATTTACAATATTCTGCATATAACAATATTTTCTATTCTGGTTATTGAATTTTTATTCTATTACTTCTTGACAGTCTGAAATAATTAGTTATATTTTACGTCATGAATTTTACAATTAAACATACAACACAATTTTCTATTATTGCACCTCCGGTTGAACTACGTATCAATCCGCCACGCCCCTTTTAGGGCGAACACAATTACATATCGTAAATTTTAAATAACTAAAACCATTTTTTAAACTCGGACTAAAAATGATATCTGTAGGTATTATCGGTGGATCAGGGTACACCGGAAAATATATTGTAAAATTTTGTAATGAACATCCAAATATAAATGAATTTGATGTTTATGCTAACAAAAGTGCGTATAAAAATATACACGATATTTTTCCGGATTTAGTTAGTGAAATTGAAAACAAAACAATAAAAAACGTTTCTGAATTAGATTTATCTCACGATGTTTACTTTTTTGCGCTTCCACACGGTGAATCGCTCAAATATATTCCCATGCTTTTAGACAATAATAAAAAAGTTATTGATCTTGGAGCTGATTTTAGATTAGATAATAAGGATGTATTCTTTAAAACTTATCAGATTAATCATCCGGCTGTAAAATATTTAGAGGAAAAAGAATACGGTCTGGCAGAAACACATAAGAATTACTACTATAATTTAATTGCCAATCCCGGTTGTTACCCAACGGCAGCATTGTTATCAACAATTCCAATTGTAAAAAATTATTTTGCCAATATTCAAAACATCGTAACTGTTTCATATTCAGGTTTAAGCGGTGCAGGTAAAAAAGCCTCTCCAAATCTATTATTTTCAGAAAATTATAACAGCGTTAAAGCTTATAATGTAGGTACACACAGGCATTAAGTTGAAATTAAACAGGAACTAAATAAATTTGGAACCGATATTGATTATTCCCTTACTACACATTTATTACCGGTATTCAGCGGTATTTACTCAACAACAATAATTCATCTTGCAGATTCAATTAAGCAAAACTTAATAACTGAATTATTTATAGAAAGTTACGGTAATAATAGTTTTATAAGGCTCAGAGAAACTCCACCGGAATTGAAATGGGTACTTGGTACAAATTATTGTGATTTAAATGTTACATGTGTTGAAAACAAAATAATAGTTACAGCAGCAATTGATAACTTGATTAAAGGTGCCGCAGGTCAAGCAATGCAGAATTTAAATAAACTTTTTAACTGGGAAGAATCATTGGGTATTAAAAGTTATAAGGAAGAATTTCAAAATGTATAATACAATTATTAACAAAATGACATCAAACTTTACATATATAGAAAACGGTTCTGTAACTTCAGTTCAAGGTATTAAAGCTGCGGGTATACATTGCGGATTGAAGAAAAAGAATAAAGACCTCGCTTTAATATATTCAGACAACCATGCAACAGCAGCCGGAACATTTACTACAAACAAAGCTGCAGCAGCACCGGTATTCGTTTCTAAAAAAATTACTGATTCTTCCGGTAAAGTAAAAGCCATTATTGTGAACTCAGCAAATGCGAATGCATGTACTGGTATTGAAGGTCATCTTGATGCGTTGGATGTTCAGAAAAAATGTGCAGAAGTATTAAATATTTCCTCGTCAGAAGTTTTAATAAGTTCAACCGGGGTAATTGGAGAAAGACTAAATATATCAGCCATTACCAAATCACTAGATTTTCTAAAAGAAAGCTTGAGTAACGACGGCGGAATTGATGCTGCAAAAGCTATTATGACTACAGACACTATTCCAAAGCACTTTGCTTTGGAGGTTGAACTCTCCCAAGGCAAAATTACTATTGGAGGTATTGCTAAAGGAATCGGTATGATAATGCCAAATATGGCAACAATGTTAGGTTTTGTAACAACTGATGCCAAAATAAATAAGGAACTACTCCAATCTGCTTTAACTGATGCGGTTAATAATTCGTACAATAAAATATCTGTTGACGGAGAAACAAGTACTAATGACATGGTACTAATATTAGCTAACGGAATGAGTAATGTTGAAATTTTAGAAAACTCCGAAGACTATTCAGTATTCGTTTCAGCACTAAAGGATATTTCAATTAAGATGGCAAAGTCAATTGTATTTGATGGTGAAGGAGCTACAAAATTTATAACCATTAATATTAAAAATGCAGTATCTGAAAAAGATGCTAATTTAATAGCAAAAGCATTAGCAAATTCGCCATTAGTAAAAACTGCATTAAATGGAGGTGACCCGAATTGGGGAAGAATAATCTCTGCTGCCAGTAGTTGCGGGGCCAAAATTAAACCGGAAAATGTTTCACTTTACTTTAATGATATGGCAATATTAAAACCGGGTTATAAAACCGATTTTAATGAAGAAGAAGCTGCAAGTATTTTGGAAAATAAAAATATTATAATCACATTAGATATTAATAGTGGTAAAGCAAACACAACTTGGTGGACTTGCGATTATTCGGAAGAATATATAAAAATTAATGCTCATTACAGAACATAAGCGGGTAAAATAATGAACTTGGCAATTATAAAAATTAGCGGAAAATCTCTAGAAGAGTTTACAACCGGTGAAGCCGGGGTTAATTTAATTAGAAATCTCCAAAAAAAATATTCATATGTTATACTAATTCATGGCGGTGGAAAGATAATTTCCGAGTGGTCTCAAAAACTGGGTATCGAGTCGAATTTTTACGAAGGACAAAGAATTACATCTAAAGAAAGCATGGAAATAACTGCTGCTGTACAGGGCGGATTAATCAATAGTAAAATTAGTGCATATCTTCAAACTAATAGAATTAAGGCAATAGGGTTAAATGGAATAGATATGAACTTATTCGAAGCCGAATACATAAATGAGAAACTCGGTTACGTCGGTAGTCCAATTCCTAATTCCGATTCAAAATGGTTAAGAGATTTATTAGGTAATAATATTGTGCCAGTATTCTCAAGTATCTGTAGAGATAAGAATGGAAATTTAATGAATGTTAATGCTGATCTTTTTGCCGGAGCAATTGCTGAAACTTTAGATGCCGATTCAGTTTATTTTCTTTCGGATATTGAAGGAGTAAAACTAAAGGGTAAATTTCAAAACTCTCTATCGGTTGATGATCTACATTCAGGGCTGTCATCCGGTGAAATAACAGATGGTATGATTCCAAAAATAAATACTTGTATAAATTTAATTAAAAGCGGTGTATCAAAAATTTGGATTGGTAATCAAATAGAATATAAAGAATTAAGTATGAGAGGTACTTGGATTGAACAAAGAAAATAAATCATATCATGTTAACACTTATAACAGATACGAAGTTGAGTTTGTAAAAGGCGATGGTGTTTATCTATTCGATAAGCAAGGGAATAAATACTTAGATTTTCTTTCCGGTATTGCTGTTACAGGACTTGGACATAAAAATCAAAATCTTGTTAATGCTGCAGTAAATCAAATTAATAATCTTTGGCATGTATCTAATTTATTTACCTCTACACCACAAGAAATATTAGCAAATAAACTTTGCCATAGATCTGGACTTGATAAAGTTTTTTATTGCAATACTGGAACAGAAGCAAACGAAGCGGCAATTAAATTTGCCAGAAAATTTGGCGAAAGCAGATCAACTATTATTACAGCTAATGGTGGATTTCATGGTAGAACAATGGGGAGTTTATCAGCTTCCGCTCAAGAAAAACTTTGGGAAGGTTTTCATCCATTAACACCAGGATTTAGACATGTTCCTTACAATGATATTGAGGCAATAAAAAATGTAATTGATGATTCTACAATTGCCATAATGGTTGAACCAATACAAGGTGAGAGTGGAATAATTGTTCCGGACCAAAATTACTTAAATGATATTAGGCTGCTATGCGACGAAAATAATTTGTTAATGATTGTTGATGAAATACAAACGGGGTTTGGCAGAACAGGTAAATTCTTTGCATTCCAACATAATGGCATTGTACCGGATATAGTAACGTTAGCAAAAGGGATTGCTAACGGTTTACCTCTTGGTGCTGTTTTAGTAA
>JAJRZB010000276.1 GCA_024275455.1 Bacteroidota bacterium
AATCTATTTGTAATTTTATTTAACCTTGTTAAATCGCTTTCCATTTCATTGGCAACATTAATAACTTCTTCAGGTTTTTTGTATTTTAACTTTAATAGTTCTGTCCAACCCATTAAGCTTGAAATTGGCGTTCCCAGCTGGTGAGCTATTTCTTTTGCCATTCCAACCCAAATATTACTTTGTTCTGTTTTTTTTATGTAACTAAAACTTATGTAGGCAATGGTTACAAAAAAGAATGCAAACAAAACTTGAAGAAACGGATAGTATTTTAATCTTTGAATTACATCTGAATTACCGTAATAAATTCTACCAAGGAAAATACTGTCTTTATAAGTAACATCAATGGGGGGATGTTCATTACCTAATTCTTTAACTTTTTCTTTTAGAAAATTTTGTAATTCTTCTTCTGAAAGAGTTGTATCAATATCAATATTTTTATTTCCCCTTCCAATTTGGTTAGCAATCGGATTATCATCAGAATCAGTCAGTATTAAGGGGAAATTAATTCGCTTAATAATGTTTTCGAAAACAAATGTATGATCTTCACTACTACTGTTGTTTGATGTACTTATAAATCTTAAACTATTTGCATAAAGTTCTACAATTTGTCTTTCACTTTCCTGAAGATCATTTACCAAGTGCTGGGTGTAATAAAATGTTCCTGCAGTAATTGTTAAAGCAATTAAGAGTAAGATTAATTTGATATTCATAAATTATAAGTATTCTTTCTTAACAAGAAATTTATTAAAGAATCGAACACTCAATTTACCAAATATGTGAGTTTTTATAAAGATAAACTGTAAAGGACAGTAATTAAGGACAAATTAATAGTAACCGCTAAAATAAGTTCATTGATTTATTTTATATTTTACAGCTCAATTGTCTGAGATCTTTTAGGACCAACAGAAATATGACTTATTTCAAATCCACACTTAACGGCAATGAATGATAAATATTCTTTTGCTTCATGCGGTAAATCCTCAAAATTATTAATTTCGGAAATATCCGTATTCCATCCTTTAAAATTTTCATAAACAGGTTTTGCTTGCGAAAGTTCCGCTTCGGAAGTAGGGAAGTATTTTAATTGTTTTCCATTAATCTCGTAAGCCGTACATACTTTTATATTTTCAAAATGACTTAACACATCAAGCTTAGTAATTACAGCACGATTTATTCCATTAATTCTTCTGGAGTAATTTACAAGAAAAGTATCTAACCAGCCGCATCTTCTTGGTCTGCCGGTAGTTGCTCCAAACTCCACACCAATTTCAGCCAGTTTTTTACCATCTTCGTCAAAAAGCTCTGTAGGGAACGGACCTAAACCGACACGGGTTGTATAAGCTTTTACAATACCTATAACCTTTGTAATTTTTGTAGGTGGAATTCCTGTCCCTGTACAAGCACCACCGGAAGTCGGGTTTGATGAAGTAACATAAGGGTAAGTTCCATGGTCAACATCTAACAAAGCGCCTTGTGCACCTTCCAGAAGAATTGATTTTTGTTGCTCCAACGCATCATTTAAATAAGCAGAAGTATCAGTAATATATTTATCTATTTTTCTATCAAAGTCTAAACATTCATTAATAATTTCATCTACGTTTAATTCTTCGTGCTCATAAACCTTTTTTAGTAAATTGTTTTTTTCTTTTAAATTTGTTCTTATTTTTTCTTTTAGAATTTCTTTATTTAAAAGATCGGCAATTCTAATTCCTTTTCTTGCATATTTATCAATATAGCTTGGCCCTATTCCACGACCGGTTGTTCCGATTTTTCTTTCACCGCTTTCATTTATTGAATCGAGTAATTTATGATAAGGCATTATTAAATGAGCATTATGACTGATAAATAGTCTTCCTTCAAGTGTAATTCCATTTTGTTCAAGCATTTCAATTTCTTCAAGAAGTGCTTTCGGTTCAATTACCACACCGTTACCTATAATACAAATAACATTATCATGTAAAATACCCGATGGTATAAGGTGGAAAATAAATTGTTTATCACCAATTTTTATTGTGTGACCGGCATTTGCTCCACCTTGATATCTTGCAACAATATCTACTTTAGAACTTAGCAAGTCAACTACTTTGCCTTTTCCTTCGTCGCCCCATTGGCTTCCTACAACAATTGAAACACTCATTTTACCTTCAAATTGAATTAGTTAAATTTTTATTTGTTGACACTGTATTAAAATAGTTTTCGAAATAAATAATGCTGAGTAACTATAAATAGATGGGCTGATTAAATTCGGCAAAATCATTTAATACGTTAAGTTATAATAAATTCAGACAAAAAATAACCCAAATCATAAAAAATGATTTGGGATAAAAAAATGTATTAAAATTTTAAAAAAATATTATTCGAAACTTTTAACAGCTTCATCAACGGAATTAAAATTTTCAAAAATAGTAATCAGTTTTGTAATTACAAGTAAACTATTAATTTTTTCTGTTGCATTGGCAAGTTTAAGTGAACCGCCGGCATTTTTCATAGTAGTAAAACCACTTATTAACATACCTAAACCTGAACTGTTCATAAATTTAACACTTCCTAAATCTACAACAACATTTTTTTTACCTTCATCAACAAATTTATGAAGAAGCTTACTGAATTCTTCTGAGTCTGGTCCACCAATTACATTTCCTTTAAGCTCTACAATAACTGCAGCATACTTTTCTGATGTTTTTATTCTCATATTTGCTCCTAATTGTTTAACGGTAAATTAGTTATTAGATATTTTTAAATCAAGAAAGAATACAAAATAATTTTTTAATGGAACTTTTTTATTTATGATAATGATATTAATATTCAATAAAATTAGAACTATCTTTTTTATATATTTAATGATAAGCAATTTTAAATCAATTATTAATTTGGAACCTATCGAAACGGCATTCGTCTAAAAAGTGAATTCGGAGAAAGACAACATAGAAAATGAAATTACCGGTGATGAAGATTTTCAGCTAATTGAAAACTTCAAAAACGGTAGTGAGAAAGCTTTTTCAACTTTAGTGCATAAACATAAAGATAAAGTTAGAAACTTAGTTTTTCTTACTTTGGGTGATGTGGATTATGTTGATGATATTTCTCAAGATGTTTTTATTAGTGTTTATCATAAGTTAAAAGAATTCAGATTTGAATCTAAGTTTACAACCTGGCTTTACAGGGTAACAGTTAACAAGTGCAGAGATTATTTAAGAAAAAAGAAAGTTCGCAGTATTTTTGTCCCGATTAAAGAGATTGATTATGAGCGGGGCAGCAAAACCGGTACTGATAATATTGATATTCCCCAGCTTGTTAGAAAAGCTATTGCTCGTTTACCAGATAAATTAAAAGTTCCGTTAGTTTTAAGAGATATTGACGGGTTTAGTTATAAGGAAATTGCAGAAAAACTTGAGTGTGAGGTTGGTACGGTTAAATCTAGAATATTTAGAGCTAGGGAATCACTAAAAATAATTTTGGAACCTTACCAAAAAGAATTAATGTGAACAGTAAACGATTGATTGGCCGATTGAATGATTGGATATAAATTATTATGAACAGTCAATCTTTATTTTTATTTCTTCGGGGCATTCTATTTTGAAGATTACAAATTTAAAAAAAATGGATGGCGGTAAATTAGAAAATGCAATTTTTATTTCCGTACTGCTTTTTATTTACAAAATTATTTTCCCTCTAAATGAAACTATAACGTATTTATTAATAAATGAAATATTAATATTTTTAAGTTTGTTTGCATGGCTGCGTTATGTTTCTCAATTTGTTAATCCTAAGCTTAGTCGCCCGTTATCACTTGTAATTAACAGTGGAATTTTGAATGCATTAATTTTCTTTATTATCTCGGTTACTTCTTGGTTGTTCTCAGAATCCGGTAATTCTGTAACAAATTCTAACATCGTATATGTTTTGTTTTCCACATTAATTGTTTTTATTCTTATTGGAGCATTAACATATATTTTTTCAGTTTATAAAAACCTTTGTTTTCATCGTCAAAAGAAAAACCCGAAGTTTTATTTTAACACTATGGTTGTTTTATTTATTATTGTTGCCTTGCGTGCATCCGTAATAAGTTTAAAAGAAACAGAAAGTAACCTATATTACCTGGATTTTTCAAATTTTTTGTTTGTGGTTCTTTATACAACAACTATAACTTTTATTTTTATGAATTCGCTTAGAGTTGCATGGATTGCATTTCTAAATAAAAAGCAAAAAATATCTCTTCTAATTATTTCAATTGTACTTTCAATACTTTCTTGGATAAACTTCTCATTAATTTATTCATCCGATTTTGAGATAATAAGAAATTTTTCTCCTGCACTGGAACAAATTTTTAGTCTGACAATGATTTACGGAGGCATATATTTTACGGTTATCTTTTTTATAACTCTTTTCCATTTACCTACAGCAGAGGTTATTGATCGCAAATCTGAAGAACTTACCTCGGTAAAAGATTTAAGTAAGTTAATGAGTCAGGTTTTTGATTTTGACGAATTATCAGAAACAATTACTAATACAACAATAAAGGTTAGTAATTCTGATGCGGCTTGGATTATTATAAATAAAGGTAATGATATTGACTTACATGCAATAGAAGGGATTGGAATTGTAGATGCAAATAAGATTTCAAAATTTTTAATTTCTTCGAACATGCTTTCAAACACAGAGGTAGTTGTAAACAATTTAACAAATATAAATAAAAAATATACCTTGCCTAACTCTGTAAAAAATATTGTTTCTGCTACTTTAACTGTTCATAATAAAAACAAAGGATTTTTATTTGCAGCAAGAAAAACAAATAGAATTTACGAAGAAGAAGACAGTAAACCGGTTGGTACATTTGCAGATTTTGCAGCGGTAGCATTAGAAAATGCAAAGTTATTGGAAGAATCGTTAGAGAAAGAAAGATTAGAAAAAGAGTTAGACCTTGCGAGAGAAGTACAATATAAAATTCTGCCTCAGAAAAATCCGGATTGTAAAAATTTGGAAATAGCTTCTTTATTTATCCCTGCGTTTGAAGTTGGTGGTGATTATTATGATTTTTTTGAAATTGATGAGAACAGACTTGCAGTTATTATTGCAGATGTCTCGGGTAAGGGAATTGAAGCTGCATTTATTATGGCTCATGTTAAAGGGATTTTTTCATCTCTCTCAAAACAGTATCTTAATTCCAAAGAATTACTTGTTGCGGCAAATTCTATTTTAAAAAATAATCTTTCCAAAAAAAGTTTTGTAACTGCCATATACGGAATATTCGATTTTGAAAAATGCACATTTAATTTTTCCAGAGGAGGGCATTCTCCTTTAATTTATTATAGTAAAAATAAAGTAAACAGATTGATACCAACCGTAATAGGTTTAGGATTAGATTATTCAAATAAATTTGAAAATACTTTAAAAGAATTGGAAATTAAACTAAATAATAACGATATTATAGTTTTATTTACAGATGGAATAAATGAATCGACAAATGAAGATATGCAAGAGTTTGGGTATAACAGGTTAGAAGAGGTAATTAAAAATAATGCTCATTTATCTGTTGACGAAATATCAAATGAAATTATGAAGAATGTTACAACATTTGTCAAGAATAGTTCACAACATGATGATATAACACTTGTTTTATTAAAGTGGAAGTCCCACAAAAATTTAAAGGGAGAAAATTAATGGCAGATTTCGATGTTGGAAAACATGGAGTTGGGCCTGTAAGCGTTTTAAATGTTAAAGGTTATTTAGATGCTCATACAGCACCCGAACTTGAAAATGTTTTCAATAATTTAATTGAGAATAAGCAATATAAAGTAGTTGTTAATTTTAATGATCTCCAATATATAAGTAGTGCCGGCTTGGGCGTGTTTATGGCTTATGTAGAAACTATGAGAGAGAATAATGGAGATATTAAATTCTGCAACCTTAAAGATGACGTTTACAATATTTTTGATCTTTTAGGGTTTCCTTTGTTATACGAATTCTACAAAGATGAAAAAGAAGCTATTAACAAATTCAACCAGGCTGATAAAGATTGAGCAAATCCCCAAAAAATATTAGAAAGCGATTAACCGTAAAAAGTACAACGGATAATCTTTCGGAAATACGCAGTTTTGTAAAAAAACATGCTATTGAAGCGGGATTTTCTGAATATGTTGCCAATAAAATAGTATTGGCTACCGATGAAGCTTGTACAAATATTATTAAACATGCTTATAAATATTCTCTTTCGGGTAAAATAACAATTTATCTTTCTCAAAAATCAAAAAAATTCATAATTTCAATTACAGATCAAGGTGACCATTTTAATTCCAAATCAATTCCGGAGCCGGATTTAAAAAAATATTATGCTGAAAAAAGAGTCGGTGGTTTAGGTATGTTTTTAATGAAAAAATTAATGGATGAAGTAAAATATTCGAAACCTAGACCGAATA
>JAJRZB010000277.1 GCA_024275455.1 Bacteroidota bacterium
ACTTAATAAGGGAATTTCAACCTGAAATTTGTTTGGAGTTGGGAACTTGTATTGGAGTTTCAGCAGCTTACCAGGCAAGTGCACTTAAACTAAATAATAAAGGTAAGTTATTTACTCTTGAAGGATCTCAAAGTCGAGCAGAAATTGCAAGTCAAAATCTCGAATCACTTCAACTTAATAATGTTGAAGTCATAATTGGAAGCTTTGAAGATAATCTTGAAAAAACATTGAAAAGGCTTGAGAAAATCGATTATATTTTTATTGATGGAAACCACAACTATAATTCTACAATTGATTACTTTGGCAAAATTCTTCCGTACTTAAACGAAAATGCAATAGTAATATTTGATGACATAAATTATTCATTGGAAATGAATAATGCATGGAGAAAAATATTAAAGCACAAACAAGTAAGTGATTCTGTAGATTTGTATGGATTTGGAATTGTTTTTATAAATAAAAACTTTAATGATAGTAAGCATTATTCAATTGGAGTTCTTAAATATTAGAAAGCAGTTCATGACTGAAGTGTTCATGTTGCAAAATATGCCAAATACGATTTAGTTATCATAATCTTCATGAACAGCAACTGCTCTAAAAAACATTGGGAAAACAAGGAGAAGTTAATTCCGATGTATTTTAATCGATGAAGAAATTTCTTAACTGTATAATAGGATAGAGATTTTTCACTCTATCCTATAAAGTCAAATGGGCATAAACGTTCTAGGTTGAAGCACAAAATTGTTTGATTTATGCAGCCTAAAAGAATACTTTATACTATCCGCTAATAACTTCCATAGAAGGATCAATTTCACGTTTTAATAAGTTCTCTATTGCCACCAAAGTACCTTGTATTGCACTTGGGCAAGTTCCGCAAGCTCCTTGATAACGAATGGTTAAGGTTTTATCCTGCAGATCCAAAACTTCAAGTCCGCCGCCATCACCGGCAAGGGCAGGTCTAACTCGCTTATCTAAAAGATCATTTATTAATTTTAATTTTTCAGTTGTGTTTTCATCGGAACCGCTTACTTCGGTTTCTTTTGGGATAAGATTCTTATCAAAATTTTTAATTAAATTAACAAAAGGCATTTGAATTTTGCCCCAGCTAACTTCCGGTTCTTTTTCAATTGTAATAAACCTATCCATATAGAAGACTGACACAACTCCTTCAAGTTCAAAAATTGCTTTTGCAAGCGGATCATTAGCTGCTTCTTCTTTTGTTTTGAAACTTCTGGTTACTTTATCTAAAAGTTTTTCATTTAATATAAATTTCAATGCTTGTGGGTTTGGTGTTAAATCAACATCTTTTACCATCAACATATTTACCTCTTTTCTTAATTATTTCTAATTAGATGCAATCTTATTAAAAAAGTATCAACTTTTCAAGGACTAAATAAAACCGAAAAGTTATTTAATTGCAACAAGTAAACTAGTTATATGTTCCAAGTAAACAAATTTATTTTTAATAAATCTATTTGTATATTATAAATATTGAACCAAATAGAATAATTTAATAACAAACTAAGTCTATTGTGAATACATTATTTATTAAAAATATGGTTTGTCCACGCTGTATTAAGGTTGTTAGTGAAGAATTAGAAAAGTTAAATGTTGAAATTGTAAATATTCAGCTTGGAGAAGTAGAAATAAGACAAGATATTGAAGAATTAAACTTAGATGAAATAAAAAAGGTTTTGGATAAAGAGGGGTTTGAACTTATAGAGGATTCGAAAGCCAAATTAATTGATTCGATAAAAACAGAAATTATAAGTGTAATTCAAAAATATAAAGATGAAGATCTGGAAAATCTTAATTTTTCAAAACACCTTAATAATATGTTTAACAAAGATTATAATTATATGAGTTCCTTGTTTTCGAAAACAGAGGGAATAACAATTGAGCACTATATTATTCTTCAGAAAATTGAAAAAGCAAAAGAACTTTTAAAATATGGTGAGTTAACATTAAGTGAAATAGCTTACCGATTAGGTTATAGTTCGGTTCAGCATCTTTCACGTCAGTTTAAACAAGTAACCGGATTGACAGCCAGTGAATTTAAAAATAATTTTAAAAATCTTAGAAAACCGTTAGATTCAGTTAATTAAAACTACACTTTCCGTTGTACCAAAAAATCTTATAACATTTTCCCCAAATAGTATAACGCATCTTTTTAGCAGAATATTAACTTGCATATGTAAAATAATAGGAAAAATATAATGACAAAAAAAGAATATCAAATAGAAGGCATGAGTTGTCACCATTGTGTTAAGGGGGTTGAAGTTGAATTGGAAGAATTGGGTGTTGATTCTTTCAAAGTAGAAATTGGTTCTGCTGTTGTTGAATACGATGAATCAAAATTTAAAGATGAACAAATAGTTAAAGCAATTGAAGAAGCCGGGTACAAGGTTGTTAATTAAGTTATGAAAAACCAAAATAAATTGAACACGAAATCTTGTTCATTTTTATTCACCAAAGAAAATAATTTATGAAATACAATTTACCCGTAGAAGGAATGACTTGTGCCAGTTGTGTGGCAAGAGTTGAAAAATCCTTAAAAAAAATTGAAGGGATAGAAAATGTTTCCGTGAATTTTGCTGCGGAAAAAGTATCTTTTGAAATTAGTGATAATATAGATTTAACTGTCGCTGCAGATGCTATTGAAAAATACGGGTATAAACTGCATACGGAAGAAGCTCAAGAGAAAACAACAAATTGTCAAACTGAAACAACAAAAGATAAAATATTTGAAGAACATTTCAGCACTTTAAAACGTGATTTTTTATTTACACTTGTTCTAACAATTCCCTTGTTTCTCATCAGTATGCTTAGAGGTTTTGATTTTTTCCAGAGTATCTGGCCTTTTACATTTGATGAAACAAACAATATCTTACTCATACTTACAACCCCAATTATTTTTATTCCGGCTAAAAGATTTTATTCTTC
>JAJRZB010000278.1 GCA_024275455.1 Bacteroidota bacterium
CCCTAACCGCTCTCAAACTTGCCTGCTGTAAGCAGGTCATAATCAATATGTATTTTAACCAAGGTAAACTTTAAGCTTTTTACTTCTTGAAGCATGACGTAATTTTCTTAAAGCTTGTTCCTTAATCTGTCTTACTCTTTCACGAGTAAGATTTAATATTTCACCAATTTCCTCTAAAGTTGCGGTGTATTCGGTATTAAATCCGAAATATAATTTAATAACCGTAGCTTCTTTATCGGATAAAGTAGAAAGTACTCTTTCAATTTCATTTCTTAAAGATTCGCTCATCAATCTGTGATCAGGTGTTGGCTGATCGTCGTTAGGCATAATATCTAAAAGAGAACTTTTACTATCTTCACTTTGAGAAAAAGGTGCATCAACAGAAACTTGTCTGCCTGAATGTCGTAATGTATAAGCAACATCGTCAACATTCATATCTAATTGTTTGGCGATTTCCTCAACGCTTGGTTTTCTCTCTAATTCTTGCTCCAGCATACTGGCGGCTTTAGAAATTTTAGAAAGTTCACCGACTCTGTTTAAAGGCAAACGAACCATGCTTGATTGATCTGCTATTGCTTGCATAATTGATTGACGTATCCACCAAACGGCATAGGATATAAATTTAAATCCTCTTGTTTCGTCAAATTTTTTAGCAGCTTTAATCAATCCAAGATTTCCTTCGTTAATCAGGTCGCTAAGTGGTAATCCTTGATGTTGGTATTGTTTAGCAACACTTACCACAAATCTTAAATTAGCTTTTGTAAGCTTATCTAAGGCCTGTTTATCTCCTTCACGAATTTTGATAGCTAATTCGATCTCCTCATCAGGAGTGATAAGATCTACTTTACCTATCTCTTGGAAATATTTGTCCAAAGATTGACTTTCTCTGTTGGTTATTTGTTTAGTGATTTTCAAATTAGGACGCTCCCATATTTTATTGAATTCTCAATTTAAGACATTGAAACTTATTTACTAAAAAAATCTAAAGTATATACGGTATTTCTATCATAAAGTCAATACCTTTTTAGTAAATTTTCTCTTTACTGTCCGTATTAGACAATTATTTATTAAAAAAGATTCAAAATAGTAGAAAATATTTTAGGGGGCTTTAAGATAGATCACAAATTCTACAATAGAAACGTATATTCGAAAGTTTTTTTCCGAAGTTTAGCTTTTTCTTCTCGAAAACCTACCTCTTACTTGTTTTTTGTTTGAAAAAAAGTAAGATTAAGATTTATCTTGGTGTTTAGTAGGAAAGAACCTCAACTTCTTTCCCAAAGGTACAAGTAAGAAGTTGAGGTTCTAAATTTCCAATTTTAATTATAGTAATATTTCAAACACAGTGATCTATTTATCCAAAACTTCCGTTCTTTCACTAAACTCAATTCCAAGTGTTTTTAATTCATTCAAAACTTTAGAATAAATATCAGGGTGAGTTGGAATGTGACATCCTGATAAATTAAGTTCACCCTTTAAAATTAACTTTGCCGCTATTGCTGCAGGTGCTCCTACTGTTTTGGCAATTGCAGTAAACTTAGCATTCGGATCTCCGTACTCAATAAGAGTAGAGATTGTTTTTTCAGCATGATGCCTATCCGGATAGTTAGCAATAATTTCATGATGTAAAATCACCATGTCTCTTTCACCTTCGGGTAAGGGCATTTTTTTCTTTATGAGATCGGTCATTAAATCCATTGGAGTCTTAAAATTATTCCCGATTTTTTCTTCACTGAATAATCCTAACCATTTGAGGTTTTTCATAATCGTACCGGTAGGACTTATGCCAAGATAATTTGCTATTCTTGCTTCCAGTTTTGGTCCGGATACATTTAGAGGAAGAAACATTTCTGTAAATTCAGCATAACTTTTATCTGCAATATCAGGTAATGTTAATGTGTTCAAATATAAACCTAAGTGAACAATTTGATTCCAGGTTTCACTCCATCCCGGATATCTTAAAGTTCCTCTAATCATTGTATGTACTTTTTTTAGATTAAATATCTTTTGATAAACTAAAGAGTCTCTGTTAGGATAAGCTTCCAACGTTCCGATTTCATCTATATGAACCGACCAGGTTCTCCTAAAAACTTCATAATGAGGAAGTAACTTAATTCTTCCTTCTTCTAAATATTGTGCTCCGGCATCTCCGGCTGTAACTACATTAGAAGGGTTCCAGGTAATGCAGTAATTTAACGGGTTGGATTTAACTTCGGGTGCAGGTATTCCGCTTCCGTAAGAAATAAAACTTTTAATTTCTCCTCCGTTATCTCTGATTTTTGTAATAATTGCCATAGCCGACATATGGTCAATTCCAGGGTCCAGACCCATTTCATTTAATAATAATATCCCTTCGTTTTTCGCATCATTATGCAATTCCGCAACACGAGGATTTTCATAGGATGCTGTTATACATGATTTTTTAAATCTTACGCAATCAAGGGCAATAAGGTATTGGAAAACCGGAGCTAAAAAATTTACAATTACATCACTTTTCTGAATAAGTGATGTTCGCTTAGCCAAATCATTAACATCAAATTCAATTCCGTTTCCGTTGGGGTGTCCGTTAACAGCAGCTCTTGATAAATTAATATCTCTATCCGCAACAGTAACGAACCAATTATTTTTCTTTGCTTCATTTAATAAGTATGAAATTAGGTAAGGTGCACTTTGTCCGGCTCCAAGAATAAGAATATTTTTCATTAAAATACCTTTAGGGGATATTTCACAATAAGTAATTATCGAATAAAATTAATATTTTAGTAGGTAAACCTAAAGAATTAAGGAGTTATTGCAAATTAATTTATTTTAAATATTCTTCTAAATATCTAAAATCCGGTGTTAACTTACCTTTATGAGCAATTATTGCATTTTTAAATTCCTTCGGAATATCCAATTTTTCAAAATCTACCGAATAATCTGCACTGGCTAAAGATTTTACAAAAGGCAATAAAGCATCTCCAAACGATTGAGACGCTTGTTTTGGAAGTTCTGCGGGAAG
>JAJRZB010000279.1 GCA_024275455.1 Bacteroidota bacterium
AATAATTATTTAAAACTATTTAGTTAAAAATTATATATGTGCGAAAATCACCATCCAAAAATCTTCCTTTAAATAAAAATATTTACTTGTACGCTCATATATTTAGATTGTTTAGTAAATATTATAGGTGATAAAGATAAATAAAATAATATCTGCTCTCTTAATTTTTGTGTCGTTTTTAAGTTGTGAAAAGAAAAATAAATCTATAAAACAAAATGCAGCCGATCTTCTTTCAACTGGATGCTCTCATAGTTTAATACATTAATAAACTGAAAGTGAAATTAAATACTAAAATATTATTTCTATAAATCATAAGTATTATTGAATTACATCTAAAAGTTGCAATTTGAGACTATTGGTCTTATAATAAAAGTAGATTGTCTTAACTAAATTATAACTCATCACGGAGGAATTATGCTAAAAATTGCTTTGATGTTATTTGTAATTGCTTATTTATCTTTTGCCCAAACAACAATTATAAAGGGTAAACTACTGGATGTAAATAATAAACCTTAAAAATTTGCTATGGTTGGTATTATCGGAGATGGACAGAAGAAAGTAAAGGACTTTGTTAATTGTGACGAAAACGGAAATTATAAAATTAAACTTCATACAGCAGGTAATAATAATTTGCTTTATTCAATCCCCGGTCATAAACCTGTAAAGATTCCAATTATTAACAAGAAAGAGGAAGAAATTACAATTGATATAAGCTTGGTACCTTATAAATATAAAGATAGTTTTGATGATGTTGCTATAGCAGGCACATTTAATAATTTTGATATTCGTAACCCGGACAAAATGACTAAACTAGAAAACGGTACATATAAATATGAAATAGAAACCGATAAAAAAGAGATTAAGTACCAGCTTTGTAATATTACTGAAAGCAGAAGAACAATTAATTCCCCGAATTCCATGATTTACTCACCTGATTCAACCGGTGATTATTATTCGATTATAAATGTAAAAAATGGAAAAGTAACAATAAAATTTAATCCTAAAGAACTTCTTATAAAAGATGCTGAACCGGTGATATCAATTACCGGCAGTGAGGTTAATAAAAAGATAATTACATCAACACGCGAATATAAAAAGCAATATTCCGAAGCTCTTTCAAAAATGTTTGAATTTAGAAAAGCTAATAAAAAAGGCGGTGATTTCCATTTTGACGGAGGTGAGTATTTACCAAATTTAATGGAAAAGATAAATACTGAAAAAGATAGTTTCGTTAAAGATTATTTGAAATTGATTTATGTATCGTTCTCTATGTTTAAACCTAAAAATTATGAGTTTTCCAAAGCTTCAGATTATTTTGAATCAATAGCTCCCAATAATAATATATGGAATTATCTTCCGGAAGCTTTCCGTTCATTATATTCTCTTGTTCCTAATTATAAATGGACCGAACTTCAAGATAAATTTTTGGAAGAGTCATCAAGCAAAGCTATCAAAACCAATATATTAACGGGAAGATTATCACAAGCTAAATACAAAGGTAATACTGAAGAATACAAGAAAATTAGAAACCGTTTAAAGAATGAGTTTGGAGATGTAGAATTAGTCAAACAAATACTAAAAACATATCCTTTGGAATCGAAAATAAAAGTTGGTGCTGCAATACCGGATTTTGAAATAGCTTCACTTGATAATACGGATGAAAAGTTTACAAAGAAAAACATGCTGGGTAAAATCTATATGATTGATTTTTGGGCAACTTGGTGTATGCCTTGTGTTATGGAAATGAAATCGCTACATAAAGCTTATGATAAATTTAAAGATAAAGGATTTGAGATTTTAAGTATATCAAGTGACATGAATGCAGAAACGGTTGCCAAATTTCGTAAAGAACGATGGGCAATGCCATGGAAGAACAGTTTAATAAAAGGAGAAAAAGACAAAAAAATTCAAACTGATTTTGAAGTAACCGGTATACCTAAACCAATACTTGTTAGCGCCGATGGAAAAATTTTAGCTATGCAGGGAGATTTACGTGGAGAAAATCTTGAGAAAACTTTAAGTAAATATTTTAAATAAAAATGTATGTTAAAAATCTTAATATTTTGGATATAGCAGGAATGAATTTAAAAGAAAGTAATGATATTGGAGTCGTATTATAAAAAAAATGTTTTTGTTTTTAATCTTTTTAGTTGTTTCTGTTATAACTTGTGCTCAAACCAATCACAAAGATAGTGTTGATATAGCCTCTAATTATGCTCGTGTTATTGTAAAAATAACTGCTCAAACAAGTCCAATAACTAAAACCGGTCAATCAATTGTTGATAAAGAAATTATTCTATCCTTGAGCAAATTAAAACCATTAAAGCAAATGAACTATCAACTGAAAAGAGGTATTCTAGAATTAAATTTGAACCTCGTGTTTAGGAATATGAATTCATATTATAAATGGCGGGAAAAAGAGGAAACCAATAAGCAATTGATGCTGGTTAGTGAGAAATTTAAAGGCTATAACATCGAAATAACATTTATTAAGCAGGCACAAATTGATTGATGTAGCAATTTTTGTTTTAATGTAATCCAGATTTTGTTAAATACAGAATTATTTAAAGTCTCCGAGGTTTCCAAAACCTCGGAGTTTTGGAAATAATTATTAAAATTATAATACATTAATTTTTATTCCCCCAATAATCCATCTCCCCGGCAAAGGAACTCCCGGAATTTCTTCATAAATATTATTTAACAAATTCGATACTTTAAGAAATATATTAAAGTGTTGAAAATTTTTGCTCAGTTTTGTGTCGATTGTAAAGTTATCATCTAAAGTAATTCTGTCTTCGTAATTAATTACCCAACTTTGTTCAATGTTAAAAGGAAGTATATGATTTAAATGTATTGAAAAATCATGTTTCAAATAATCCAATATATACC
Organism: Bacteroidota bacterium; assembly: GCA_024275455.1. Classification (GTDB taxonomy): domain Bacteria; phylum Bacteroidota; class Ignavibacteria; order Ignavibacteriales; family Melioribacteraceae. The sequence continues at coordinate 2,890 of JAJRZB010000279.1, forward strand.
TTGAAGTTATATTCAAATCGGTTTTATTAGAGCTAAGATAAGTATAATCAGCTTTTAAGTTTCTAAAAATGCTATTTGTAAAACTTTCCAAGTTAAGTAGAATACCAAGTTCAACACCATTTGTGTTTATCTCTGTTAAATTTTTTGCATTCCATAAATTTTCTGAATTGTCTAAAATGTAATCAATAAGATTGGTACTTTTTTTAATAAAATAAGCTGAATTGATTTGTACAATCTTGTGTTGATAATTTACTCCAATTTCATAATTGATTGATTCTTCCGGGATTAAATTTGAATTCCCTTTGGTTACCGGATCGCTGTAATACAATTCAGTATAAGTGGGAATTCTAAATGCTCTTCCAAAATTGGCAAAAATCTTATAGTCATCGTTTAAGGAATATGACAGATCAAACCCTGGCCAAAATTTCCATCCAAAGTTAGAATAATTGTAAGCAAATCCGCCTGCACTAAAATTTAAGTTTCTGCTAAGATTAACTTTTTGTTCAATAAATAATCCTTTTCTTTCGCGTGTATGTTTACCGAGATTATTACTTGTAATTTGGTCTTGAGTATATTCTATGCCAAAGCTTGTTGTACCGCCAAAAATATTGGTTGTTACTTGAAGTTCACTTCCGTAAACATTCGTTAAATGATTATTTTTATAAAAACTCGGATTATCTTTATCAAGAACAAATTCATCATCATTTCTTCTCCAATATAATTTTGGCTGTAGATTAAAATCTGTCAATGTAATATCTGCAGAAATAGCAGCAAGATGGGTTTTGGTTTTTTCTGCTTGTTTAGGAAATCTGGTTGTGTAAAAACTGTTTGCTCCAAAATCTTTGTTAGTATAACCGTATATTGTATTTATTACGGTTTGGGAAAGGTTAAACGAATTATTAACTGAAAAATTATAATTTTCAAAACCGGTATTAAATCTGTAACCGTCAGATTTAGTTTTTGAAAAATTAATATGATGATTTGTTTTTCCAAAAGTAAAAGAACCATTAGCATTTAGTTTGTAGAAAGAATTTTCTCCGCCTTGCAGATTAATCCTTAAATTATTTCCCGAATTCTTTTTCGTAATAATATTTATTACACCGCTAAATGCGTTTGCCCCGTAAATTCTGGAACCTTGTCCTTTTAATATTTCCACACGTTCAACCTGCTCAAGTGAAA
>JAJRZB010000280.1 GCA_024275455.1 Bacteroidota bacterium
AGAACACCCGAATTTATGCAATTATATTCATTTGCCGGTTCAATCGGGTTCAAATAGAATTTTGGAATTGATGAACAGAACTTATACAATTGAACATTACCTTGAAATTATTGATAAGGCCAGAAAAATAATTCCGGGAGTTTCATTTTCAACGGATATAATTTCCGGTTTTCCTACTGAAACATACGAAGATCATCTTGCAACTTTGGAAGTTATGAGAAAGGTTAGATATGACGGGGCTTATATGTTCAAGTATTCACCAAGGGAAGGAACTAAAGCAGATAAAATGAATGATGATGTTGATGAGTTTACAAAATCAAAAAGGTTAACGGAAATTATTGATGAACAACAAAAAATCTCTTATGAAGTTAACCAAGAGCTAATCGGCACAGAAGAAATAATGCTGGTAGAAGGTTTCAGTAAAAAGTCCGATGAATTTTTTGCCGGCAGAACCGATACTAATAAAGTTGTTATTATTCCGGTTGAAGATAATATCGGTAAAGGTGATTATGTAAAAGTTAAAATAAATAAAGCAACTTCGGGAACTTTATTTGCAGAAATTATATCTAAAGTTGACATAACAAAATACTTAGAACACAAAACGGCTTAAAATGAAAATTTTAGTTTTTATACTTGCATCTTTAATTTCGCAAACACTTTTTGCACAAAAGGTAAATATAATCCCTTTGCTTAAGAAAATTGAAAACGGAAAAATCGAAGAGGTCCAAACTGATTTTAGAATTCTGAAAATAAAAAACTCGCATCACCCTGATGTTATTTTTCTTGAAGCGGTTTTAACTGAAGATGGTGAAAAGGCTCAAAAATTGTACGAGCTAGTTTATACATCTTTCCCAAACAGTAAATTTGCCGATGCAGCACTTTTTAGAAATTTTTCTTACTACTATGCTTTGGGTTTGTATAAGAAAGCTACTGAACTAAAAAATATGCTGGCAAAAGAATACCCGAATTCACCATATTTAAAAAATACAGAAAGGAATTACCCGGAAGTTGACGAAATGATTTTAGTTGATAAGGATCCGTATAAAATTAAAAATAAGTCCGATATTAAATTTACAATACAAGCCGGAGCATTTGGTAATGCTCAAAATGCCGAGGACTTAAAACGTAATTTTATTGCTAAAGGATTAAAATCGAGGATAACATCAAAAACGGTTGGAAATCTTCAACTTAAAATAGTTGATGTTGGCGAATTTACAACAAGAGAGAAAGCCGAAAAATTTCTTACAACTCTGCAAAAAGATTTTGGAATTAAAGGACATATTAAGGATTTTGAATAGCTCTCAAAGTAAACAAAACTTTTCACTTAAATTCATTGGAACAAGCTCGGGCAAAACACACCCTTTAAGATTTCACTCTTCATTCATATTTACAACCGAAAGGAAAAATATTTTAATTGATTGCGGAGACGGAATTTCCCGAGCTTTATTGGTGAATAAAATTCCCTACGATAAAATTACAGATATTATAATTACACATTATCATTCGGATCATTTAGCCGGACTCCCTTCTTTACTTACTCAAATGATTATTGAAAAAAGAAAAACTCCGCTAAAAATCTTCACTCATAATAAATTGATCAACTTGTTAGAAAAATTCTTAACAGCAAGTTTTCTTTTTCTTGATAAATTAGATTTTAAAGTAGAAATTTTAGGTTTTGAGTTTATTCAAAATTACAAAATTGACAATCAATTTTATTTCACCGCGAAACAAAATGACCATATAGTCAATAAACATAATATTCAATTGCAAGATGTTGAATTTATTTCTTCAAGTTTTCTGTTTACTTCGGGTAATAAAAAAGTAATCTATACATCAGATATTGGTTCTAAAGAAGATCTTTATTTATTTAATGAAGTTGAAACCGATATTTTTATTACGGAAACAACACATTTAACTTTAACTGAATTGGAAAATGCTTTAATTATTCAAAATCCTAAAAAAATAATCCTTACTCACATTGATTTGGAAAATGAGAATAAAATAAATTATTGGATAAAATCGCAAATCGGTTCTCTAAAAAATAAAATTATTTTAGCTCAAGAGGGAATAAAATTAGAGATATAATCATATTTTATCCCCTATTTATCCAAACATTTCTTAACATATTGTTTTTTAAATTTATATTGAATAATTTTGTCGCATATAATGTCATATTGTCAGACATAAACTTAACTTAAAATGAATAATTACGGCATAATTGGTAAATCCAAGCAGATTAAAGACTTGATTGACATTACTCAGCAAGTAGCTCAATCTGATATTTCCGTACTACTTTACGGAGAAAGCGGCGTTGGTAAGGAAATTTTTGCAAATGCCATTCATAAATTCAGCAGTAGGGCAAACCAAAGATTAGTAAGCGTAAATTGCGGAGCTATACCCGAAGGAATTTTGTAAAGTGAGCTTTTCGGACATAAAAAAGGTTCTTTTACCGGAGCTATTGATAATAGAAAAGGCTACTTTGAAATGGCAGATAACGGAACTCTTTTCCTTGATGAAATTGCCGAGATGCCGCTTACTACTCAGGTAAAACTTTTAAGAGTTTTAGAAACCGGTGAGTTTCTTCCGCTTGGAAGTGAAATTACAAAAAAAGTTAATGTAAGAATTATTGCAGCTACTAACAAAAATTTGCAAACCGAGGTTGAAGCAAAAAGATTTAGAAATGATCTTTATTTCAGACTTAAAGCTGTTACTTTATATATTCCTCCGCTTAGAGAAAGAAAGGAAGATATAATTCCATTGGCTGACCATTTTTTAAATGATTATTCTAAAAAGAATAATGTAAAGTTCAAATTAACTTTGGATGCTGAAGAATTACTATTAAGTTATAGTTGGCCCGGTAATATTCGGGAATTAAAAAACACAATTGAAACTGCTGCCGCACTTAATAAAACCGGAATACTTAATGCAAGTTACTTCAGTAATTTGATAACAGAACAGGTAAAAGAGGAAAACCGAAATCTCCCGGTTCATCTTCAAAAATCTTCTGAGTCTCTTGATAGAGAAATGATTTTAGGAGCTCTAATAGAAATTAAAAAAGACTTAAACGAGTTGAAAGATTTAGCTTATAGCACTAATCTTAATAATCAAAATAATAATATTCATGCTGAAGTTGAAGAAATAATTCCCATTGATTCTTTGGAAAAAAATGCTATTATTAAGGCATTAAACTATACTAAAGGAAACAAAAGAAAAGCAGCTAATTTATTAGGTTTAAGCGAACGTACAATGTATAGAAAAATTAAAGAATACAACATTCAATAAAAATAACAATGAACAAAAAACAAATAGCAAATA